>NZ_JBHLZP010000206.1:0-16582 GCF_042429965.1 Actinoallomurus acaciae | reverse complement strand
CCCACCGTCGCCGCCCGGCCCGCGGCCGATGTCGCCCCGGCCACCCGGCCGGTGTCCGCCGCCGGGTCACCGCCGCCGAGGATCGGACGCCGGACCGCCGGCGATCTTCTCTTCAGGTCCTGGAACCCGGTCCATCTCTTCGGGCTGAGCGTTCTCGGCGCGGTGGCGGGCATCTACTGCGAGTTCCATTTCGGCAGCATCTACGTCTCGGGTTACAACGCGAAGAAGTGCCTGGCGCTGGTCTTCGCGAGCGGCCTGCTCCTCGCGGTCTCGGCGGTCGTGTTCTTCACGGCCGTCGGCGGCCTGGCCTTCCGAAGGCGGGGCGAGGCCGGGAGCGGGACCCCGGCGCGCCCGTACGCGATCGGTCTCCTCGTCGTCCTGTTGCTCGCGGCCGGGCCGCAACTCCTCGGGGCGGTCACCGTCGTGCGGTCGCCCAACGGCTTCGACGGTGCCGACAGCATGGCGCTGTATCACTCCCTGAGCATGTGGCCTCGTCTCGCGAAGGCGTTCTTCTGGCTCGGCATCGTGTCCGTCGTCTCGGTCAGTCCCTTCGCCCTCATGCCGATGGCCCGGTACTTCTCCGCGGCCGGGCTGCGCCGAGCGCGGTAGCGTACGGGCGTGGCGAGCATCGAGGACGTGGCCGCGATCGCCTCGGCGCTGCCCGAGGTGACCGAGGGCACGCGTTACGGCAACCGCACGTGGCTGGTCGGAGGCAAGGGGTTCGTCTGGGAACGCCCGTTCTCCAAGGCCGATCTGAAGCGGTTCGGCGACGAGACACCGCCGGACGGCCCGATTCTGGCCGTCCGGGTCGAGGACCTCGGTGACAAGGAGGCCGCTCTCGCCGCCCATCCCGACGCCTTCTTCACCATCCCGCACTTCGACGGCTTCTCCGCCGTCCTGATCCGGCTGCGGACGGTGGCCGAGCAGGACCTGCGGGAGGCGATCATCGACGGCTGGCTGGCGTGCGCGCCACGAAGGCTCGCGGACGAGTACCTCGGCCGCCCCAGGTGAGGACGCCTGAGCGCGGCCGTCAGAGATCGAGCTTCTCGTCGCCGGAGCTGCGAGGCGTGGCGTAACGCTGGAGGTAGAGCTGCTCGCCGAGGGTCTCCAGCAGCTCCAGCTCGGTCTCCAGGTAGTCGACGTGCTCCTCTTCGTCCTCGAGGATGCGCTCGAAGATGCGTGCCGAGGTCACGTCGCCCCGTGAGCGCATCAGCTCGATGCCGGGCCGCAGCCGGCCGACGGCCTCCATCTCGATGGCCAGGTCGGAGCGGAGCTGCTCGGGTACCGTCTGGCCGATGCGCAGGGGGTTGATCCGCTGGTAGTTCGGCAGCGCTGACAGCATGAGCAGGCGGTCGGTGAGCGTCTCCGCATGCCGCATCTCATCGAACGACTCGGCCCTGGTGTGCTCGGCCAGCGCGGTGTACCCCCAGTGGTCCTGCATCTTCGAGTGCAGGAAGTACTGGTTGATCGCGGTGAGCTCGGCCGTCAGCTGCTCATTGAGCAGGTTGATGACGTCGGTGTCGCCTTCCATGTCACCCAATCGTGGCACGCCAAAGGCAAAGCGCGGGCAATGCCTCGCCGTGCGTACCAATCGGGCTCAGGCGGCCGCTTCGACGGCCTCCTCGAGCTCCGGCTCGGCCGGGCGCTCCTTGAGCATCGCGCAGATGCGGTTGACGCACGAACCGCAGCCCGGCCGCACGCCGCACGCCGCCCGGACCTCCTTGGCCGAGCAGGCTCCGGCCGCCATGTGCTCACGCACGACGTCCTCGGTGACGGCGTGGCAGACACAGACGTACATGGCGTAGGAACCTCCGGGGGCCGAGGCGATTAGGTAAGGCTCCCCTAAGCTAACCCATCGACCGGGGTTTTGGCCAATGTTCGCTGGTCAGAGGCGATGTAGCGTGCGTCACAAGCCCACGGGAGCGCCGGTCTGCGACGGTCTTGAGCAGTACGGGGAGTGGTCAAAAGCGTGTTCCTCCAGATGCGTGTGAGTCGATCACCTGGGGGAAATTGACCGATGTGATGCGTATTTGGCCTGGTGACCCTTACCCCCTGGGGGCCACCTATGACGGCGCGGGAACCAACTTCTCCGTCTTCTCCGAGGCCGCGGACAGGGTTGAACTCTGCCTGTTCGACGACTCCGGAGAGGAGACCCGGATCCCCCTCAGCGAACGCGACGGCTCCGTCTGGCACGGCTACGTGCCCTGGGTCGGCCCCGGTCAGCGGTACGGCTTCCGGGTGCACGGTCCCTACGACCCGGCTCAGGGGCTGCGCTGCAACGCCGCCAAGCTCCTGCTCGACCCGTACGCCAAGGCGGTCCAGGGCGACGTGGAGTGGAACGAGGCTCTGTTCTCCTACAGGTTCGCCGATCCCGACGCGCGGTGCGACGACGACAGCGGCCCGTACGTGCCCAAGAGCGTCGTGGTCAACCCGTTCTTCGACTGGGGCGAGGACCGCCTGCCGCGCACGCCGTACCACGAGACGGTGATCTATGAGGCCCATGTGAAGGGCCTGACCCGGCAGCACCCGGAGATCCCCGAGGCGGAACGCGGCACGTACGCGGGCCTGGCCCACCCGGTGATGATCGATCACCTGCGGGATCTCGGCGTCACCGCGATCGAGCTGATGCCGGTCCACCAGTTCGTGCACGACGACGCGCTGCTCCAGCGCGGGCTGTCGAACTACTGGGGCTACAACAGCATCGCCTTCTTCGCGCCGCACAACGGCTACGCGGCGAGCGGTTCGCGGGGCGAGCAGGTGCAGGAGTTCAAGCTGATGGTGCGGACCCTGCACGCGGCGGGCATCGAGGTGATCCTCGACGTGGTCTACAACCACACCGCCGAGGGCAACCATCTCGGGCCCACGCTGGGATTCCGCGGCATCGACAACCGCAGCTACTACCGGCTCGTCGAGGACGACCCGCGGTACTACATGGACACCACCGGCACCGGCAACAGCATCAACGTCCAGCACCCGCACGCGCTTCAGCTGATCATGGACTCGCTGCGCTACTGGGTGACCGAGATGCACGTGGACGGCTTCCGCTTCGACCTCGCCTCGACCCTGGCACGTGAGCTGCACGCGGTGGACCGGCTGTCCGCCTTCTTCGACCTGGTGCAGCAGGACCCGATCGTCTCCCAGGTCAAGCTGATCGCCGAGCCGTGCGTCGGCGAGGGCGGCTACCAGGTCGGCAACTTCCCGCCGCTGTGGACCGAGTGGAACGGCAAGTACCGCGACTCGATCCGGGACTTCTGGCGCGGCGCCGACGACACGCTGCCGGAGTTCGCCCGCAGGTTCACCGGCTCCAGCGACCTGTACGCCGACGACGGCCGGCGGCCGCTCGCCTCGATCAACTTCGTCACCTGCCATGACGGGTTCACACTGCACGACCTGGTCTCCTACGACCACAAGCACAATGAGGCCAACGGCGAGGGCAACCGCGACGGCACCGACGACAACCGCTCGTGGAACCACGGCGCCGAGGGGGAGTCCGGCGACGCCGACATCCTCGCGGTACGGGAGCGGCAGAAGCGCAACCTCCTGACCACGCTCCTGCTGTCGCAGGGCGTGCCGATGATCTCCCACGGCGATGAGCTGGGTCGCACCCAGCGCGGCAACAACAATGCCTACTGCCAGGACAACGAGCTGAGCTGGGTCGACTGGACCGACCGGCCGGAGAACGGCGCGCTGCGGGAGTTCGTCCGGCGGCTGACCACGCTGCGCCGCGACCATCCGGTCTTCCGCCGCCGCCGGTTCCCCTCCGAGGACAACGTCCAGTGGTTCACCCCCGAGGGCCTGCCCATGACGGACCCGGACTGGCGGACCGGGTACGCCAAGGCGATCACGATCTTCCTGAACGGTGACGCGATCACCGAGCCGGACCGGCGGGGCGAGCCGGTGCAGGACGTGTCGTTCCTGCTGCTGATCAACGCTTCCGACCGCGACCTGACGTTCACCGTCCCCGAGGCGCACCAGGGTCTGTGGACGGCCGTGATCGACACCACCACCAGCTTCATGCTCGAGGACGAGGAGACCGCGTCGATGACAGGCGACAAACCATTGGTCGAGGCACGCTCGATCCAGGTGCTCCAACGTGTCTAAGGCGCCGACCGCGACGTACCGGCTGCAGCTCAGGAAGGGATTCGGGTTCGCCGAGGCCGGCGAGCTGGCCGGTTACCTGGCCGCCCTCGGCGTCTCCCACGTGTACCTGTCACCGATCCTGCAGGCCACGCCCGGCTCGGCGCACGGCTACGACGTCGTCGACCACTCCCGTGTCGCCGAGGACCTGGGCGGTGAGGACGCGTTCCGCGAGATGGCCGCCCGCCTGCGTGAGCACGGCCTGGGCATCGTGATCGACCTCGTGCCCAACCACATGGCCATCCCGGCGCCGGAGACGCTCAACCCGGCGTTCTGGGACGTCCTGCGCGACGGTCCGGACTCGCCGTACGCGCGGTGGTTCGACATCGACTGGTCCGCCGGCGCGGTCGTGCTGCCGGTGCTGGGCTCGCCCGGGGACGAGGCCGAGGCCGACGGCGACGTCGTCCGCTACCACGACCACGTCTTCCCGCGCGGCGGCCGCTACCGCCTCGGGTACTGGCGCGACACCCGGCCGAACTACCGGCGCTTCTTCGACGTCTCCACGCTCATCGCGCTGCGCCCGGAGGATCCCGAGGTCTTCGACCGCACGCACGCGCTGCCGCTGCGGCTGGTGCGCAAGGGGCTGGTCGACGGTCTGCGCATCGACCATCCGGACGGCCTCGCCGACCCGCGCGACTACCTGCGCCGGCTCACCGGCCGCGCGAGGCCCGGCACGTGGGTCGTCGCCGAGAAGATCCTCACCGCCGACGAACGGCTCCCCGGCGACTGGCCGTGCGCGGGCACCACCGGCTACGACGCCCTCGGCGTGATCGGCGGGCTGTTCAACGACCCGGCGGGCGAGGAGCCGCTGACCGAGGCGTACACCGTCGTCACCGGAGGCCGCGGCGACTTCGAGGCGGTGGAGCGGGAGGCCCGCCGGTACGCCGCCGAGCGCATGCTGGTGCCCGAGGTCGACCGGCTCGCCGACCTGCTCGCGAAGATCCTTCCCGGCGACGACCCGGCGGCGCTGCGCCGGGCGCTCGTCGAGCTGCTCGTCGCGATGCCCGTCTACCGCACCTACGCGGTGCCGGGAGAGGAGCCGTCGGCGCACGATCTGGAGATCGTCGCCCAGGCCGCGGCCGGGGCGCGCGCCGCGCTGACCGACGGTGAGCTGCTCGACCGGGTGGTCCCGCTGCTGCTCGGCCTGGCCGGCCGTGACGCGCTGCGCGATGAGTTCGTCGTCCGGTTCCAGCAGACGTCCGCGCCGATGATGGCCAAGGGCGTGGAGGACACGGCGTTCTACCGCTGGTCCCGGCTCGTGTCGCTGAACGAGGTCGGCGGCGATCCCGTGCGGTTCTCGGTGTCTCCCGCGGAGTTCCACGCGTACTGCGCGGAGATCGCGGCCGAGCGACCCGGCACGATGACCACGCTGTCGACACACGACACCAAGCGGCAGGAGGACGTCCGCGCGCGGCTGGCCGTGCTCAGCGAGCTGCCCGCCGACTGGACCGAGGCGGTCGGGCGGTGGCGCGCCCGGGCGCCCGACAGCCCCCTCGACCCCGACCTGGACTACCTGATGTGGCAGACGATCGTGGGCGGGTGGCCGCTGTCCGGGCAACGGCTCAAGGAGTACCTGACCAAGGCCATGCGGGAGGCCAAGACGCGCACGGCCTGGGTGGACGGCGACGCCGCGTACGAGGAGGCGGTGCTCGCCCACGTGGACGCCGTGCTCGCCGACCCGGAGCTGGCCGACGACATCGAGGCGTTCGTGGCGCTGCTCGCGCCGTACGCGCGGGCGAACTCCCTCGCCCAGAAGCTCGTGCAGCTCACCATGCCGGGCGTGCCCGACGTCTACCAGGGCTGCGAACTCGCCGGGCTGTCGCTGGTCGACCCGGACAACCGGCGGCCGGTGGACTACGCGCGCCGCCGCGAGCTGCTCGCCGACCTCGACGCCGGGACGGTGCCGGCCGACCTCGGCGGGGAGAAGCTGCTCGTGACCTCGCGCGCCCTGCGCCTGCGGGACGAGCATCCCGAGTGGTTCTCCGGCGGCTACGAACCCCTCGCCGCCCAGGGCCCGGCGGCCGGGCACGCCCTGGCGTTCCGCCGCGGCGGCGCCGTCACGGTCGTGACCCGGCTGCCCGCCGGCCTCGACGCCCGCGGCGGCTGGGACGACACGCATCTGGCGCTGCCGGGCGGCCCCTGGCACGACCTGCTCACCGGCCAGTCATACGTCTCACCGGCGCCGCTCACGGGCCTGCTCGGCATGCTCCCCGTCGCGCTCCTGGTCGAGGCCGGATGAGGTACGAGGTGTGGGCGCCGGACGCCGCGAACGTCGAGGTGGAGGCCGGAGGCCGTCGCCACGCCATGGCTCCCTCGCTCGTACGGCGGGACTGGTGGACCGCCGAGGCCGAGGGCGCGGACTACGGGTTCGTGATCGACGGGAAGGGGCCCTTCCCCGACCCGCGGTCGCGGTGGCAGCCGGACGGGGTGCACGGCCTCAGCCGGGCCTACGACGACGACGCGTTCGCCTGGACCGACGGCGCGTGGCGCGGGCGGCCGCTCGCCGGCGGCGTCCTGTACGAGATGCACGTCGGAACCTTCACGCCGGACGGCACGTTCGACGCCGCCATCGAGCGGCTGGACCACCTGGTCGCGCTGGGCGTCGACGCCGTGGAGCTGATGCCTGTCGCGGCCTTCCCGGGCCGGCACGGCTGGGGCTACGACGGTGTGCACCTGTGGGCCGTGCACGACCCGTACGGCGGGCCGGACGGGCTCAAGCGCTTCGTCGACGCCTGCCACGGGCGCGGGCTGGCGGTCGTCCTCGACGTCGTCTACAACCACCTCGGTCCCAGCGGCAACTACCTGGGCGAGTACGGGCCGTACTTCACCGACGCCCACCGGACGCCCTGGGGCCCGGCGGTCAACCTCGACCGGCCCGGGTCCGACGAGGTGCGCGCGTTCATCGTCGAGAACGCCCTGATGTGGCTGCGCGACCACCACCTGGACGGGCTGCGACTCGACGCCGTGCACGCGTTGAGCGACGAGCGGGCGCTGCACATCCTGGAGGAGCTGGCCGTCGCGGTGGACGGGCTGCGGGCCGCGACGGGCCGGGAGCTGTTCGTCGTCGCCGAGTCCGACCTGGGCGACCCGCGCCTGGTCACCTCGCGCGAGGCCGGCGGGTACGGTCTGGACGCCCAGTGGAACGACGACTTCCACCATGCCCTGCACGCGGCGCTCACCGGCGAGCGGCAGGGCTACTACTGCGACTTCGGCTCGATGGAGGCCCTGGCCAAGACGCTGCGGGGCGCGTTCTTCCACGACGGGACGTGGTCGACCTTCCGCGGGCGCTCGCACGGCCGTCCGGTCGACCGCCTGCGCACCCCCGGCCACCGGTTCGCCGCGTTCCTGCAGAACCACGACCAGGTCGGCAACCGCGCCACCGGCGACCGGATCTCCGCGACGCTGTCGCCGGATCTGCTCAAGGTCGGCGCCGGGCTGATGCTCACCTCGCCGTTCACGCCGATGCTGTTCATGGGGGAGGAGTGGGGCGCCGCCACGCCGTGGCGTTTCTTCACCGACCATCAGGAGCCGGACCTGGCCCGCGCGGTGAGCGAGGGGCGGCGGCGCGAGTTCGCCACGCACGGGTGGGCGTCGGAGGACGTGCCCGACCCGCAGGACCCCGAGACGTACCTGCGGTCCGTGCTCGACTGGACGGAGCCGTCGCGGCCCGGGCACCGCGAGCTGCTCGACTGGTACCGGGATCTGATCGCGCTGCGCCGTTCCTGCCCGGAGCTGACCGACGCGCGGCTGACCGAGGTCGAGGTGGAGCACGACGAGTCGTGGATCGTCGTCTACCGGGGCTCGGTGCGGGTCGCCGCCAATCTCGGCGCGGATCCGGTACGGCTGCCGGACGGCGAGTTGCTCCTCGCCTCCGCGCCCGGCACACGCCCCGGCGGCGAGCTGCCCGGTGAGTCCCTCGCGATCCTCCGGATGGGCTGAACCGCTGGTCCCGGGTGCCGCTCAGGCCCGGCTGAGCCGCTCATCACCCTGCCGCCGAGGGTGGAACGTGCGGCGGTAGGCGATCGGCGAGACGCCCAGGGCCGCGTGCAGGTGCTGCCGCAGCGAGACGGCGGTGCCGAAGCCGGCCAGCCGGGCGATCTGGTCGACCGGCAGGTCGCTGGTCTCCAGCAGGTGCCGGGCCCGGTCGATCCGCTGGCGGGTGAGCCAGCGACCCGGGCTCATGCCGACCTCCTCGCGGAACCGCCGGCTGAGCGTGCGGACGCTCATCCCCGCCCGTTCCGCCAGGTCCGACAGTGACAGCGGCAGGTCGAGGCGTTCGAGCGCCCAGGCGCGGACCGGCGCGGTGCCGGCGTCGTGCGGTTCGGGGACCGGACGCTCGATGTACTGCGCCTGGCCGCCGTCGCGCCAGGGCGGCACCACGCAGCGGCGCGCCGCGTGGTTGGCCACCTCACTGCCGTGGTCGCGGCGTACGACGTGGAGGCACAGGTCGACGCCTGCCGCGGCTCCGGCGGAGGTGAGCAGGTCGCCGTCGTCCACGAACAGCACGTCGGGGTCCAGCCGGACGCGGGGGAACATTTTCCGGAACCGGTCGGTCTCGCCCCAGTGGGTGGTCGCGGGGCGCCCGTCGAGCAGACCGGCCGCGGCGAGTACGAAGGAGCCGGTGCAGATCGACATGATCCGCGTGCCCGGCCGTACGCCGGCGAGGGCGCGGGCGAGGTCCGCCCCGTCGTACGCGCCCGTGAACGGCGGGATCACGATCGTGTCGGCGCCGGCCAGCGCCGAGGCGTCGTGGTCGACGGCGATCGCGAAGTCGGCGGCGGTGCGCACCGGGCCGCCGTCCGGCGTGCAGGTGAGCACCTCGTACAGCGGTTCGTCCGCGGGGCCTCGGGCGGCGCCGAAGATGCGGCCGGGAATGCCCAGCTCGAACGGGATCGCGCCGTCCAGCGCGAGGACGGCCACGCGGTGGGGTGGCGGGCTCATGGCCAGATGCTTTCACAGGATGACATTCAGGCCACTTCCGGGCGGGCCGGGTCGGGCGTTGGCTGGGTGTCCCACCGAGGAGGAACATCATGACAACCATGCGCGCCGTCAGCCAGGACACGCTGGGCGGTCCGGAGGTACTCAAGGTCGTCGAGGTCGAGCGGCCGGAGCCGGCGCCGGTCGAGGTCCTCGTGCGTGTGCACGCGGCCGGGGTGAACCCGACCGACTGGAAGGCGCGGGCGACCGGCGGCCGGGCCGGGCACACGCCGCCGTTCATCCTGGGCTTCGACGTCTCGGGCGTGGTCGAGGCGGTCGGCGTCGGCGTCACGCTCCACCGGCCGGGCGACGAGGTCTTCGGCATGCCGCGCTTCCCGCACCCCGCCGGGGCGTACGCCGAGTACGTCACCGCGCCGCCCCGCCACTTCGCCCGCAAGCCGGCCGCGATCGACCACGTCCAGGCGGCGGCGATCCCGCTGGCCGCGCTCACGGCCTGGCAGGGCCTGGTGGACACCGCGGGCCTGCGTGAGGGGCAGCGGGTCCTCATCCACGCCGCCGGCGGCGGGGTCGGACACCTGGCGGTGCAGATCGCCAAGGCGCGCGGCGCGTACGTCATCGGCACCGCCCGGACGCCCAAACACGAGCTGATCCGCGCCCTCGGCGCGGACGAGGTGATCGACTACACCCGGGCCGACTTCGCCTCGGCGGTCCGCGACGTGGATGTCGTGCTGGACACGATCGGCGGCGACTACGGCCCCCGCTCGCTGCGGACCCTGCGCGACGGCGGCGTACTCGTGTCCATCCTGCCGGTCGGCGAGGAGGTGCGAGCCGCCGCGGCCGAGCGCGGCATCGCGGCGGGCTTCACCCTGGTCGAGCCGGACTACGCGGGGATGAAGGAGATCGCCGCGCTGGTCGAGGCCGGCCGGCTGCACGCCGAGGTCGACAGCGTGTTCCCGCTGGAGGAGGCCGGCAGGGCGCACGAGCTCGGCGAGCGCGGCCGTACGACCGGCAAGATCGTGCTGACCGTCTGACTCCCCGCGGGGGCGCGTCCGCCGCCGTATCGCTCTGGATGATCACGTACTGGTAAAAGATCAACGGCGGGGTAACCGGACACTCCGCCATGGACGTCTCTTGTAGCGCAGCAGGCCACGTAACAGGAGATATCCGTGTCCAGTGAGAACGCGGGACGTTTTTCGCCGCCCCGCCCCATGATCCGATCGCGCGTCGCCGTCGCGGCCTTCACGGCCGTCCTGGCCGGGCTCACCGGATGCGGAGGCGGACGCGCCCCGGCCGTCGCCTCGACGAGCGAGATCCCCGCCGAGGACGCCCCGGTGGCCGCCGATGCCGGCGCCGGTGCGGCCCAGCCCTGGTGCGGCGACACGGAATGGCTGCTTCCGGCGGCCGCGATGTACGTGTCGGTCTACCGGAAGAGGCGGCGCCCGATCGGCCCGGCCACCATCGACGCCGACCTGGCCGACGGGGGCAGGCTGTGGAAGGCCTACCGCGCCGGCGCGGCGACGCTGCCGGCGGACACGCACAGGCTGCGGGAGTTCCTCGTGTCGGTCGCCGCCGCCGAGGACGCCGGTACCGACCCGGAGGGCTACGCCCGTCACATCGTGGCCGGCTGCGACAGCTGACCGGCGCGCCGGGCCATTTCACATCTTCCTGAAGTGAATGGCGGCCGGCGCGGACGGTCGATAGGCCTGGGGAGACGCCTGTCAGGAGTCACGACCGCGCGGTCGAGCGAAGGGATGCGTGTGGTGTCCTCCCAGCTGAGTGTTGACCATGGCTCCGTACGAGACGCGGTCATGCGCATGGACGATGTGGCCGCCAGGCTTGATTCTCTGCGTCGGCTGGTCGACCAGAGCCACATCCCGCATCTCGCCTTCGGGCTGGTCGGCGAGAGCGTCCGGCACAATTACGCGATCTCCCTCGCGGACGAGCTGGACAACCTGGCCACCGGCATCGACAGGGCCCGAACCCACGCCGACGACCTCCACAGGTCCGCGGACCGCTACATGGGCGTCGAGGACGCCAATGTCAGGGCCGTGCTCCATGACATCGGCTGGATCCCCGACTCCCAGGGGGCCTTCAAACTGCGGCAGCCGCCATCGCCCCCCGCCGCGACTCCGGTACCGGCGACCGGCTCATCGGCGGACCTGATGGCCGTGCCGGCCACCGCGGCGCTGGCCGGTTCCGGCGCGACGGCGGTCGCCGCCCTCGGCATGGCGACCGCGGCGAACCTGAAGGCAAGCGCCGGGATGTCGGCCCTGACGATCGGGACGGCGCTCGCGTGGGGGGCCGTGGTCTGGTCGGACGACGGATCCATCGACCGGGCCCTGCGGAACTGGGACCAGGTGGCCAGGGAGGCGCGCGCGCTCTTCGGCTCCGACGTCACGGGGGTCCGCCGGGCGCTCCAGACGGCCTGGCAGGGCACCGCGGCGACCTCCGCGGACGGCAGGATGCTGGAATTCGTCATCGCGGGAATGGCGCTGGCCGACCGGGCCGAGCGCCGGGTCACGACACTGCGCGACATGATCAGCCAGCTGATCTGGATCCACCGGATCGCCTTCGCGATCTCCGCGCTCATGGTCGTGGCGACCGTCGCCGCACTCTGGTCGGCCGGCTGGTCGCTCACCGCGGCTGCGGCGTACGCCCAGACGCTGATCTGGGCGGTCGCCCTCATCGAGGGCGTGTTCCTGTCCTACGGCATGATCGCCTTGTGGGGGGACTCCCAGGAGGGCTTCGCCCTGAAGGGGGCCGACGACGGCTCCGCCACCCAGGCGGTGGCGGTGGTGACCCCGTCCAGGTCCCGCCGAAACCAGAAGGCCCCGCCGCCTTTCAGCTTCTGAACGGCGGTGCGCCAGCCCCGCGCGGTGCGGGGCGGCCGATGTGTGTCTGATATGTGCCACTTATATGGCTTGTGGCCGTTTCCTGGTAGCCTCGCGCTTCGCGTGTGCCGTGCCGTGGATGCGGGCCCACCCCCTGCCGGATGTCCCCCGAGGAGAGATCGTGCCCAACGGGTTGCTCGAGGTCCCTGTCGTCATGCTGGCGCGAAGCGCGACCTTCACCGCCGACATCCGGCCGGTCATCGGCGTCATCGCCGCCGTGCTGGCCGCCATCCTGGCCGCCCACGCGAGCTGGTACGTCACGGACCGCATCGTGTCCAGGCGGAACCGCACCGATCAGGACGAGTTCTGAACTCACCCGAACATGCGTCACCCCTCGGTCCGGTCAACGTGGCCGAGGGGTGGCAGTGCGGGTCACGGGGCTACTTCAGCAGGGCGCGTGACATCACGACGCGCTGGATCTGGTTGGTGCCCTCGTAGATCTGGGTGATCTTGGCGTCGCGCATCATGCGCTCGACCGGGTAGTCCCTCACGTAGCCGTATCCGCCCAGGAGCTGGACGGCGTCCGTGGTGATCTCCATGGCGGCATCCGAGGCGTAGCACTTGGCCGCGGAGGAGACGAACGTCAGGTCCGGCTCGGCCGCGCCGAGCATGCGGCGTTCGGACTTGGCCGCGGCGGCGTAGGTCAACTGCCGTGCCGCCTCCAGCTTCATCGCCATGTCGGCGAGCATGAACTGCACGCCCTGGAAGTCGCCGATCGGCTTGCCGAACTGCTTGCGTTCCTTGACGTACCCGATCGCGTAGTCCAGGGCGCCCTGGGCGATGCCCAGCGCCTGGGCCGCGATGGTCACGCGGGTGTGGTCGAGGGTGGCCAGGGCGGTCTTGAAGCCGGTGCCCTCCTCGCCGATGATCCGGTCGGCCGGGATGCGCACGTCGTCCATGATGACCTCGCGCGTCGGCGATCCCTTGATGCCGAGCTTCTTCTCCAGGGCGCCGAAGCTCACGCCCGGGTCGTTCTTCTCCACCACGAACGCCGAGATGCCGCGGGCGCCCTGGTCCGGGTCGGTGACCGCCATCACGGTGTAGTAGTCCGAGACGCCCGCGTTGGTGATCCAGCGCTTGGTGCCGTTCAGCACCCAGTGGTCGCCGTCGCGGACCGCGCGGGTCCTCATCGCCACGGCGTCGCTACCCGCCTCCGGCTCCGAAAGGGCATAGGAGAACAGGGCCTCACCACGTGCCACCGGGCTCAGGTAGCGTTTCTTCAAATCCTCCGAACCGGAGAGCAGGATCGGTACCGTGCCGAGCTTATTAACAGCAGGGATCAGTGATGAGGAGGCGCATGCTCGGGCGACCTCTTCGATCACGATTACCGTGGCGAGGGCATCCGCACCGACCCCCTCGTACGCCTCGGGAATGTGCACGGCGTGCAGGTCGGCCTGGATCAGTGCCTCGTACGCGGCCTGCGGAAACGCCGCCGTCTCGTCGGTCTCGGCGGCCTTCGGAGCGATCTTCGCGTCGGCGAGGGCCCGTACGGTCTCCCGCAGGAGCCCATGCTCTTCAGAGAGTTCGTACAGAGGAAAGTCTGAGGTCATGTGCCGATCGTACGCTGTCTACCTACTCGCCAGTAGGGCCGGTAGCATGCCGAGCGGCCCGTGGGGAAAGTCAGTGGGGTCGGGCATCAAATTCTCATGATGGGAGGCAGGGCCTTGGCGCAACGCTTGACCGTGATCGGCACTGGCTACCTGGGCGCCACCCACGCGGCTTGCATGGCCGAGCTGGGGTTCGAGGTGCTCGGCATCGACGTGGACGCCGACAAGATCGCTCGCCTGTCCGCGGGCGAGCTGCCGTTCTACGAACCCGGTCTCGAGCCCATCCTGCGGCGCAACCTCGAGAACGGACGGCTGCGTTTCACCACCTCCTACGATGAGGTGGCCGAGTTCGGCGACGTCCACTTCATCTGCGTCGGCACACCGCAAAAGCCCGGCGAGTACGCCGCCGACATGAGCTACGTCGACGACACGATCACGGCGCTGGCGCCGCGCCTCACGCGCGCCTGCCTCGTCATCGGCAAGTCCACGGTGCCGGTCGGCACCGCCGAGCGGCTCGCGCGCCGGCTGGCCCGGCTCGCCCCGGCCGGTGACCTGGCCGAGCTCGCCTGGAACCCGGAGTTCCTCCGCGAGGGCTTCGCCGTGGAGGACACCCTTCACCCCGACCGCATCGTCATCGGCGTGGAGTCCGACCGCGCCGAGAAGGTCCTGCGTGAGATCTACACGCCGATGACCGCCGAGGGCATCCCGCTGATCGTCACCGACTATCCGACCTCCGAGCTGGTCAAGGTCTCCGCCAACGCGTTCCTCGCCACGAAGATCTCCTTCATCAACGCGATGGCCGAGGTCTGCGAGGCCGCGCACGCCGATGTGACCAAGCTCTCAGAGGCCCTGTCGCACGACGACCGCATCGGCGGCAAGTTCCTCGGCCCCGGGCTCGGCTTCGGCGGCGGCTGCCTGCCCAAGGACATCCGGGCGTTCATGGCGCGGGCCGGCGAGCTGGGTGTGGACCAGGCGCTGTCGTTCCTTCGCGAGGTCGACGCGATCAACATCCGCCGCCGGATCCGCATGGTCGACCTGGCCCGCGAGCTGCTCGGCGGCTCGTTCATCGGCCGTACGGTCGGTGTGCTCGGCGCGGCGTTCAAGCCCAACTCCGACGACATCCGCGACTCCCCGGCGCTCGACGTGGCGACCACGATCCGCGCGCAGGGCGGCAACGTCACCGTCTATGACCCGCAGGCCCTGGACAACGCCCGCCGGGCCCATCCGGAGCTGGCGTACGGCACGTCGGCGCAGGACGCCGTCGCCCACGCGCACGTCGTCCTGCTGCTCACCGAGTGGCGCGAGTTCCGCGAGCTGGACCCGGACGAGCTCGGGGCGGGCGTCGCGGAGCGCAACATCGTGGACGGCCGCAACGCGCTCGACCCCGAGCGCTGGCGCGCCGCCGGCTGGCACTACCGCGCGCTCGGCCGGCCCTGACGGATCATCGGTTCACCGGCCCGGCTCCCCGTCCCGGGGGGCCGGTCCCTCCTCCTCCGTGACCGCCTTGAGCTGGACGAACGGGAGCCGCAGCAGTCGTACCGCGGCGTGCACCGCCTCCTCGCTCTCCCCGGTGAAGACGCACAGCAGGCGCGTCTGCGCGGGCATGTACATCCCGTTCGAGTAGTGCACCGGATGCCCCGACCGGGTCATCTGGCGCGCGGCGTCGGCGAGCGAGCGCTGGATCCCGGCCAGGCCGCCGGGCACGGCGTCGGCCGACAGCCCGATCGACAGGTAGACGGTGATGGGCTCCCCACCGGCGGAGGGCGTGACCAGTGCGGTCGTGTCGTCGACCCTCTCGCCGCACTCGGTCATGGGGGAAAACGGCCAGTCACCGGCGGCGGGGGACGGGTCGCCGGAGGCGTCGGGGGCGGGGTTCACCTGGGGCCTAGGAAAGCATTGGAGCCGCGGCGGCACGTCCACCATGGGGCACCTCCGTGTCACCCACGCGGACGCGCTCCGGGTGGGCGTTCGACGGATGATCGATCGCATGTCGGTTCGGATGCACGTGTCCCCCTCCCGCAGTCGGACCTACCTTCCACGATCGGCCCGCGGCGGTTCGCCGTCTTCATGGCCACCCACCGTTCCGTGCCCCCTGCCAGCCGTACCCCCGGATTCCGGTTACCCGGAAGCCGGGAAAAGCGCGCGTACTGTTGAGGAATGGCTGTCCGGTGCCTGATCGTCGACGACGATGACGGCTTCGCCGATGTCGCTCGCGACCTGCTGCGACGCGAGCAGATCGACGTCGTCGGCGTGGCCGCGGACAGCGCCCGCGCCCTGCGGCTGATGGTGAGCGCGCGGCCCGACGTCATGCTGATCGACGTCAACCTCGGCGACGAGAGCGGCTTCGACCTGGTCGAGGAGATCACGGGCGTCGACGGGCGGCCGATCCTGATCCTCATCTCCACCTACCGGCTGGACGACTACATCGACCTTCCCGTGCCCGGCGCCGCGGCGTTCGTCCGCAAGTCCGACCTGTCGGGCACCACGATCCGCCGGATCCTGGTCGACGCCGGTCAGCGTCCCGGCTGACCGAAGCCGGGGAAGTCCGGACGGTTCCGGATGGTTGTGACGCTCATGAGCGACCGTTACGCCGACGAAGCCGTCATCCGACGCATCATCACCGAATCGAAGACGTGGGCGTTCGTGGGTCTGCGCGACAACCCCGGGCGCACCGCGTACGACATGGCGCGGCTGCTCCAGTCGCGCGGCAAGACGATCGTGCCGGTCCATCCGGACGCGGCGACCGTGTTCGGCGAGCCCGGCGCCGCCTCGCTCGCCGAGGTGTCGTCACCGGTGAACGTCGTCGGCGTCTACCGGCGCGCCGAGCACGCCGGCGAGGTCACCGACGAGGCGATCGCGCTGTTCCGCACGTACGGCCCGCGGGCGGACGGCGAGGTCAGGGCCATCTGGTATCCGCTCGACGTGGTCGACGAGGCCGCCGCCGCCAGGGCCGCCGCCGCGGGCCTGGACGTCGTGATGAACCGCTGCCCGGCGATCGAGTGGCGCGCCTGCGCCTGCCGCGCTGAGCCGCGACGGCACGACCGCGCCGGTGACGGCCCTGACGCACAA
>NZ_JBHLZP010000205.1:772-14332 GCF_042429965.1 Actinoallomurus acaciae | reverse complement strand
CGCCGGGTGGTCGTCACCGGAGGCGCCAACGGCATCGGCGCCGTCGTCGTCCGGCGCTTCGCCGCGATGGGCGCGCGCGGCACCGTGCTCGACCTGCCGTCCGCGCTGCCGGCCGACCTGCCCCCGGGCTGGCACGCGGCAGCGGTCGACGTTCGCGAAGAGGACTCCGTGCGTACGGCGCTGGCCGAGTCGGCGGCCCTGCTGGAGGGGATCGACGGGGTCGTCGCGGCGGCCGGCGTCGTCCCGTCGTGGCAGCGCCTCGCGGACCTGGACCTCGCGGACTTCGACCGGGTGCTCGCGATCAACGCACGCGGCGTCGCCGCCACGATCAAGCATGCGGCTCCCCTGCTCGGCACCGGCTCGGCCGTCACGGTCGTGGCGTCGCTGAACTCCTGGCGGGGAGACCCGAACATCACCTCGTACGCGGCCGGCAAGCACGCGGTGCTCGGCGTCGTGCGGTCCGCGGCGCTCGCACTCGGGCCGGACGGGGTACGGGTCAACGCCGTGGCGCCGGGCCCGATCGCCACCGACGCCCTGCGCTCCCGCATGGCGAGCCGCCGGGAGACCACCGGCCTGGACGTGGACGAGGCGCTCGACCAGGCCGCGCGGGCGACCGCCCTCCGGGCGGTCGCCGCCGCGGCGGAGGTCGCGGACACGATCGCGTTCCTCACCAGCGACCTGTCGTCGGGCGTCACCGGACAGATGATCAACGTCGACGGCGGAATCCAGTAGGAGACACGTGTACCTCGCCCAGAACGCGCTCGCCGGCCGCACCGTACTGCTGACCGGGGCCAGCAGCGGCATCGGCGCGGCGACCGCACGGGAGCTCGCGGCCGCCGACGCCAACGTCATCGCGCAGTACCGCACCCTTCGCGACGGCGCCGAACGGGCGGTCGAGGCGCTGCCGGACGACCGGAGGCTGCTGCTCCAGGCCGACCTCGGCACACCGGCCGGCGCGCGCGGCCTCTGGCGCTCGGCGCTCGCCTGGCACCACGACGTCGACGTCGTGGTGCTCAACGCGGCGGTGATCCCCGACACCCCGTTCGACGGGCCGGACGAGCTGTGGGACGCCGGTTGGCAGGACGCCCTCCAGGTGAACGTCATCGGCGCGGGCGCCCTGATGCGCGAGGCGGCCCGGCACTTCGTCGCGCGCGGGTCCGGCACCATCATCGTCCTGTCGAGCTGGGCCGCCGAACAGGGCTCCCGCATTCTCGACGTCTCCTCCTACGCGGCGTCCAAGGCGGCGATCCGCAACCTGGCCCAGACGTTCGCGCGCAACTTCGCGCGGCAGGGCCTCCGGGTGCACATCGTGGCGCCGGGGGTCGTCGACACCGGGATGTCCGTCGCCGGAAAGGACGAACCGGCCCGGCGCGCGACCGCCGACGGACTGGCGATGGGACGGCTGGTCGAGGCCGGCGAGGTCGCCTCTCTTGTCGCTTTTCTCGCCACCGGCGAATGCCCTAGTCTCACGGGGGCCACATTGGACATCAACGGTGCCTCCTACATCAGATGACCACTCTGTGGTCCGCCGCTCGGCCCATTCCCACTCCGGAGGTCATCTCGTGGTTCGTGGCGCACCGTCCGACGACCTGGACAACGGTGGCGAGGACGAGCGCTCCCGCGACTTCGTCCGCTCGCTCGAACGCGGCCTGGCGATCATTCGCGTGTTCAACGCCGACCGGCCGTCGATGACCGTCTCGGAGATCGCCCACGAGGCGGGCCTCACCCGCGCCGCCGTACGCCGCTTCCTGCTGACGCTGTCCGAACTGGGCTACGTCCACACCAGGAACAACCGCTACGAGCTGACGCCCCAGGTCCTCGAGCTCGGCTACTCCTACCTGTCCGCGCTGTCCTTCCCCGACATCGCGCTGCCGACCCTGGAGAAGCTGGTCGCCCAGACGTCGGAGGCCAGCGAGGGGTCGATCCTCGACCGGGGCGACGTCGTCTACGTCGTACGCGTGCCCGGTCCGGCGCTGATGACGATCTCGGTGAACGTCGGGGCCCGCCGCCCCGCGCACTCGACCGCGATGGGCCGCGTGCTGCTGGCCAACCTGCCGGCGCCCGAGCTGGAGCACTACCTCGGCACGTACGAGCTGACGCCCTCCACGCCCCGGACCATCACCGACCACAAGGAGTTCCGCGCCGAGCTCCGCAAGGTGCGCGAGGAGGGGTACGCCCTGGTCAACCAGGAGCTGGAAGAGGGCCTCGTCGCCGTCGCCGTGCCCGTACGGGACCGGATGGGACGGGCCCGCGCGGCGATCAACCTGTCCACCCACATCGGACGCAAGTCGGTGGAGGAGATGCGGGCGCTGGTCCCGGTCGTGCAGGAGGCCGCCGCCGAGATCGAACTCGGCCTGAGCCATTCGCTCAACTGGGCCGACTGACCCACCGCGCGGGGCTGTCCCGTACGACCATCTCGGAGATCACCGGCGACCTGATCGGCCGGGGCGCGATCACGATCGTCGGGACCGAACGGCTCTGCGTCGGCGAGGGCGTGCGCTACGGGGCGCTCCATCGCGATCGGCGTGCCCGGATGGGGACCGATCCCCGGCGGACGGCGTCGCCGAGCGTTTCGGCGCCCCCGTGACCGTGGACGACAACGTGCGTTTCGCCGGGCTCGCCGAGGCGCTCCGCTCACCGGCCGACTCCGTAGCGAACCTCATCTTCCGTCGTCGGCGGTCGGCTCGTGCGCGGGTCGGGCGGCTTCGCCGGGGAGTTCGGCCACGTCACCGTGGCGGGCAGGGGCGGCGAGCGATTCCGGTGCGGCAGACGCGGATGCGTCGAGCCTCGGTCCCGGCCGTCCTCGCCCGTCGCCGTTCACTCGGTGCGCACGTCGAGACGCTGGACGACCTCCGCGCGGCGGAGCCGGCCGTCGACAGGGTGCTGCGCTGGCCGACGGCCGCGCCGCGATGACCCTCGACCCCAGCGAGATCGTGCTCGGCGACGAGATCATCCACATCGCGCCGGTGCTGGACGCGCTGGCGGAGAGCGGCCGCTGGCACACCCGACCGCCAGCTGCACACCGGCGCGGGCGAGCCTGCTCGCCGGTCAGGCGCCCTTCCGCCACGAGCTCCCGGCGAGCCACGCGCGCAACGTCGGCCACATCGAGGACCTTCTCGCGAGCGCTCCGCGCCACGGGTGACATCTGCGGCCTGATCGGCAAGTGGCATGCAGGCCGCGGAATTCGGCTTCGATGCTCCCGACCTGCCCGGCTGGCACTATCCGGTCGAGCAGGAGGACCACCTCGGCCACCCGGATCGGAACGGGCTGCCGCCGTGGAAGATCGACGACCGCGTTCGCGGCACGCTGCCCAACGGCGGGCCGGGCGACCTGCTCACCGCCCGACTCCGCCGGCCCACGGAGGCGACGTTCGAGCACTACCTCGCCACCCGGACGATCGAGTCGCTCGACCATCCCCGAATTCAGAATCGGTGTGGAGAATTCATTGTTATGGGTTGAATCGAGTGATCAAATCGAGTGATCGGGGTACGTGCCGGCGTTGTCGATGAGGTGACTCAATGACAGGACGCTTACCCCGGGCGGCCGCGCCGTGCCTCGACCAGCGCAGCCGAGGTCGCATGCCGCCACTCGGAGCGATCGCCCGTGGCCTCCGCCGCCGCCGGCGGCTCCTGCGACCCGGCTCGCCGTCCCCCAGTGACGAGCACAGGAGTCGCGTATGCCCCTCGATGATCGGTTGCACGACGACGCACAAGCCCTCGCCCCGGACCTGGTGCGGCTCAGGCACCGGCTGCACGAGCATCCCGAGATCGGGCTCGATCTTCCCCTCACCCAGCAGAGCGTGCTGGAGGCGATCGACGGGCTCGGCTTGGAGATCACCACCGGTTCGCGCCTGTCCTCGGTGACCGCCGTGCTGCGCGGCGGCCGCCCCGGCCCGGCCGTGCTCCTCCGCGGCGACATGGACGCCCTCCCGGTGACCGAGGTGGCCGAGGTCGGCTACGCCAGCAGGATCCCCGGCGCCATGCACGCCTGCGGCCACGACCTGCACACCGCGATGCTCGTGGGAGCGGCGCGGCTGCTCGCCGCGCACCGCGCCGACCTCTCCGGCGACGTGGTCTTCATGTTCCAGCCGGGTGAGGAGGGATGGGACGGCGCGGGCGCGATGATCGAGGAGGGGGTCCTCGACACAGCGGGCCCGCGAGTCTCCTCGGCGTACGGGATGCACGTGATGTCGTCTCGCATCCCGCGCGGGACGTTCGCCACCCGGCCCGGCCCGCTCATGGCGGCGAGCGACGCCCTCTTCGTCACCGTCCGCGGTGTCGGCGGACACGGCTCGGCGCCGCATCTCGGCCGTGACCCGGTGACCGGAGCCGCCGAGATGGTGACCGCCCTGCAGACGCTGGTGACGCGCCGCTTCGACGTCTTCGACCCGGTCGTCATCACCGTCGGTTCCCTGCACGCCGGGACCCGGTACAACATCATTCCCGACGAGGCCACCTTCGAGGCCACCATCCGTACGTTCTCGGCAGCCGCGCGGGAGCGGATCCGCGAGGAGGCGCCCGCCCTGTGCCGCCAGGTCGGCGCCGCGTACGGCCTGGGGGTGGACGTCCGCTACAAGGACGAGTACCCGGTCACCGTCAACGACGCCCGGCACGCGGAGTTCGCGGCGGGCGTCGTCGGCGACGTCTTCGGCGACCGGCGCTACGCGCACATGCCGAACCCGATCACCGGTGCCGAGGACTTCTCCCGTGTGCTCGACTCCGTCCCCGGGTGCTACCTCTTCCTCGGCGCGCACACCGGTGACCGGTGCGACGGGCCCGACAACCACAGCCCGCGCGCGGCGTTCGACGACGCCGTGCTGCCCGACGGCGCCCTCCTCCACGCCCAGCTGGCGATTCGCGCACTGCGGCGGGACGCGTCGGAACCCTCGTGAGCGCAACCCTCCAGGGAAGGAGCCCCATGCGCGTAAAGCTGATCCTGCTCGGCGTGGTCGTCGTGGCACTGGTCGCGACGGTCTGGCTGCCCTTCGTCAACACCGCCTCCCTGTGGCTCGGCCTGCCCTCGATCATGGTCTGGACGGCCGCCTGGGTTCTCGGCCTCACCCTGGTCCTGGCCCTCATCGAGTTCACCCGCCCGGACGAGAACGAGACCGGGGAGGACTCATGACCACGACCCTGGTCGTCACGCTCGTCGGCATCGTCTCGATCGCCGTCCTCGGCTTCGTCGGCCGCCGCAGCACCGGCGACCTGTCCGAATGGACGGTGGCCGGTCGTGGCTTCGGCGCCATGACGATGTGGTTCCTCCAGGCCGGAGAGGTCTTCACGACGTTCACGTTCCTCGGCATGGCCGGCCTGGCCTTCACCGGTGGAGCCGCCGCCCTGTACGCGCTGCCGTACGTTCCGCTCGCGTACGCCGGCCTGTACTTCCTCGGCCCGGTCATCTGGCGGCGGGCGCGTGACCGCGGTCACCTCACCCAGGCCGACTTCCTCACCGACCACTACGGCTCGCGGCTGTTCGGGCGGCTCGCCGCGCTGTGCGGCGTGGTCTTCCTGATCCCCTATCTCCAGCTGCAGATCACCGGCCTCGGCCTGGCCGTCCAGCTGGCCACCGGCGACAAGACCTCGAGCGATGTCAGCATGGTCATCGCGTTCGTGCTCGTGGTGGCGTTCGTCCTCTGGGCGGGCATCCGCGGCGTCGCGACGACCTCGTACTTCAAGGACGCCCTGATGCTCGTCGTGCTGCTGGTCCTCCTGGTCACCATCCCGGCGCACTTCGCCGGCGGCATCGGCCCGACGTTCGACAAGATCCTGGCCGCCCACCCGGACATGCTCAAGGTGCACGCGGGTGAGAACGACACCGCCTGGTTCTTCAGCAGCATGGTGTCCTCGACCATCGGCGTCCTGTTCATGACGCTCCCCCACCAGTGGCCGGCGCTGCTCTCGGCGAGGTCGCCCAAGGCCGTACGCCGCAACTATGTGTTCCTGCCGGTGTACTCGATCGCCCTGGCACTCCCGATGATCATCGGATTCACCGGAATCCTCGCCTTGCCGAAGAGCTCCGGCAGCAACGGCGTGCTGCTGACGCTCGCCGGCCAGGCGTTCCCCGGCTGGTTCGTCGGCGTCGTGGTGGTGGCGACGGCCGCGACCGCGATGGTGCCGGCGGCCGGCCTCATCGTCGGGATGTCCACGCTGATCGCCCGTAATCTCGTCGGTACCCGAAGCGCCCGCAGCCAGATCGCGGTGAACCAGGCGTCGGTCGTCGTCGTCACCGGCTTCGCGCTGATCACCGCACTCGTACGCCCGGATCTCCTGGCCAACCTGCTACTGCTGACCTACTCGGGCCTCAACCAGCTGATCCCGGCGATCGTCCTGGCGCTGTTCGCACGCAAGATCGTGGGCCTGTGGCCGGTGCTCGCCGGACTGCTGGTCGGCGAGGCGGTCGTGATCTGGCTGACCTTCAGCGACGTCTACCAGGGCCACGTCAACGTGGGACTGATCGGACTCGTACCGAACGTCATCGTGGTCGCCGCCGGCGCGGCACTGGAACGCACACTCGGCGGCAGGTCGGCCGAACTCTCACACGAGGCCCCGGGGCGCGCCTAGAACGTGTCCTCAAAGTGGGCTGTGTTGGTTTGGTCTTGGTTTGTGGTGCGTAGGCATGAGCTGAGTGATGAGCAGTGGCAGGTGATCGAGTCGTTGCTGCCCCCGTCGGGTGCTGCCGGTCGTCCGCGGGTGGATGACCGGCGGGTGATCAATGGAATGTCGTTCAAGGCCAAGACCGGTGTGGCATGGCGGGATCTGCCCGATCTGCGCCGCCGCGGCATCGCTGCGACCGTCCCTGAACGAGGCGACCAGCAGACCGGCCGCCTGCGCCGTGGCTCACGCAGCGGCCGGCCACCCGCCTCGAGGCAACGTGGTCGAACGCTGCTTCGCCCGCCTCAGGCAATACCGCGCCATCGCCACCCGGTTTGACAAGACCGCCCAGCCCTACCAAGGCATGATCGACCTGGCCACCCTGCTCATCTGGCTTTGAGGGCCTGTCTCAAAGTCCGGCTGCGCGGCGCCCAGGCGACGCCTTG
Source organism: Actinoallomurus acaciae (assembly GCF_042429965.1). Taxonomy (NCBI): domain Bacteria; kingdom Bacillati; phylum Actinomycetota; class Actinomycetes; order Streptosporangiales; family Thermomonosporaceae; genus Actinoallomurus; species Actinoallomurus acaciae. The sequence goes on along the minus strand of NZ_JBHLZP010000205.1, from coordinate 7,296 downwards.
CCGCGCTGGGTCGCCCCCACCCCACGAAGCCGTGCCGAACGGGGACCTTGAGACCGGCCCTAGCCCACGGAGCCGGTGCCTTCACGTCGGATCTCTGCCAGCGCGGGGCCGGGTCTCCCTGCAGGGTTGATGGCGGTGCCGCTGTCGGCGTGCCGGTCGGTGTCCAGCGGCGGTTCGGGCAAGACGGTATCCACGGGGGGCACGGTCTCATTGATGACGCGATCTGGCATGCGGGCCGAGCGCTCTCGCGCGAAGAGTCGTGGAACACCGGTGGAGCCGGGCCTGCCCCGGCGCGACGCCGCAGAGCCCTCTCCGCCGCCGGTCCGGCGGAATCGGCTCCTGGCGGTCCTGCTGGCCAGTCAGTTCATGGCGAACCTGGACACCGCCATCGCCAATATCGCCGCGCCGTCCCTGAAGGCCGACCTCGGCGCCTCCGGCGGGGAGAGCGGTCTCGTCGTCTCCGGCTATGTGGTCGCCTACGCGGTGCTGCTCGTGACGGGGGCCCGGCTGGGGGCGACGCACGGCCATCGGCGGATCCTCACCCTGGGGTTGTCCATCTTCACCGCGGCCTCGCTCGCCTGCGCCCTGGCGCCGGGGCCGCTGGTGTTGATCGTTGCCCGGGTCGTACAGGGTGCCGGAGCCGCCCTGATGGTCCCTCAGGTGCTCAGCGGTATCCAGCTGTACTTCACCGGCCGGTCGCGTGACACGGCGTTGGGCTGTTACGCGGTGGCGCTGTCCGCGGGCGCCGTGGCCGGACAGTGCCTCGGCGGCGTACTCATCGCGGCCGACATCCTCGGCACCGGCTGGCGTCCGATCTTCCTCATCAATGTCCCGGCCGGGCTGGTCCTCATCGCCGCCGCGACGCGTTTCGTCCCCGGCGATGCCCGGGCGCGTGAGGCGCGGGAACTCGACGTACGGGGAATGCTGGCTCTGTCGACGGCCGTCCTGCTGCTCATCGTGCCGCTGCTGCTCGGCACGGACGAGGGATGGCCGGCCTGGACGTGGGGGTGCCTCGGGGCGAGCGTGCCGATGTTCGCCGTGTTCTGGCACGGCCAGCGCCGTCGTTCCGCGCTGGGCGGGCGCCCGCTGATAGCCGGGGAAGTGGTCCGGAACCGGGCCGTGCGCTGGTCCCTGCTCGCGCACGGCGCCATCACCATGACCTACTTCGCGCTGCTGTTCGTCCTGGCGAACTATCTTCAGGACGGTCTGGGACACGGGCCGGCGTACGCGGGCCTGGCGATGGTCTCCTGGGTCACCGCGTTCGGCTTCGCAGGTCCCTTGCTGGCCCGGTTCCCGAGCAGGGGCAGAAAGACGGCACCCGTCCTGGGGTGCCTGATCCTGACCGCGGCCTACACCTCGCTCTGGGGCTGTCTCCTCGCCGGCCACCGCACCGGTCCGGTGCTGTTCGTGCTGCTCGGCGTGGGCGGGCTGGGGCTGGGAATCGGTTCCAACGCGCTCATCGGCGGGATGGCCTCCGCACTGCCCGGCCGCTACGCCACCGACCTTTCCGGCGTCATCAGCACCAATGCCCAGCTCTGCGGAGCCCTGGGCGTCGCGGCGCTCGGAGGCTGCTACCTGACGCTGGCCAAGAGCGGTTCCGCCCAGATCTCCGCACACGCGCTCACGGTCACGCTGTTCGCCTGCGCGGTGCTGTCGATGGCCGGCGCCGCAGCCGCCCACCGAGCCGTCTCGACCCCGCAGGCCGCCGCGCCGCTGTGACCTTGCCGCCCTCGGCCCCGCCCCGGCGTGGTGGCCGATGGGCCCATCACCGTACGGTGATCAACGAAATCTGCACGCCATGGCCCTTCCGCGCCGTCGCCGCCAGATACGACAAAAAAGAACGTGTCTACCAAGGCGCCATCGACGTCGGCTCAATCCGGATCTGGCTCCGCAACCCCATCACCTGATCCAGGAGACACGACCCAGGACTGCCCGGATACGGCCAGACATCTTGATTTGCATTTCACTCCAACATATTTCTGGCGTACAGCGCTGTCGGAAGGCCAGGGCCCTGCCCGGACCCGGCTGATCGGCCGGTCTGCACCGGTCGATACGGAGGGCGTTCACCAGTTCCTTTCCAGGATCGGCGGTCGCGTCGATCCGGCTCAGGTCGGCATGTGGACATCAATGGAGAAAGGAGACTGGTCATGCCCAGTCCCATCACCCGCGCGTCACTGCGCGGTCGCTCCGGCCGCCGGGTCCTGATCGGCGGGCTCGGCGCGCTGCTGCTGACGCTGCCGGGCCAGAGAACGGCCCACTCGATGCCGGCTCACGACAACGCCGGTACCCGCTGGACGGCGACATGGACGGCGAGCCCGACGGCGGCCGCCGCGACGGGGCTGTCGGCCACCGGGTTGAACGACCAGACGGTGCGGAACGTCGTCCACACGAGTGCCGGCGGATGGATGCTGCGGGTCCGGCTGACCAACCGCTATGGCGACCGTCCGGTGACCTTCGACGACGTGGCGGTGGGGATCGCCGACGGCGCCGCGCTCGGTCACGGCGTCCGGATCACGTTCGGCGGGCGGCCGGCGGTGACCATACCCGCCGGCGCCGACGTCGCCAGTGACGCCGTGCGCCTGGCGGTCGGCCCCCAGGAGAACCTGGCCGTCAGCCTGCACACCCCCGGCCCGACCGGACCGGCCAGCTGGCACAGCGCTGCCCACACCACGTCCTATGTCGCGGCGGGCGACCACGCGGGCGACCCGTCAGGTGACGCCTTCACGACGCAGGTGACGTCGTGGTACTTCCTGGACGGCGTCGACGTGCTCGCCTCACCGCGCAACGGGGCGGTCGTCGCGCTGGGCGACTCCATCACCGATGGCACGGGAACGGCCCTCGACAGCAACACGAGGTGGACCGATGACCTGGCCCGCCGGATCGACGACGCTCCGCCTGGACGCCGGGCGTCCGTCGTCAACGCGGGTATCGGCGGCAACGAGGTGACCCTCGACCGCCAGCCACCGTACTTCGGGGTCGCCGCGCTGCGCCGGCTCGACGCGGACGTCCTGGCCCAGCCCGGGGTATCGGCCGTCATCGTCTTCGAGGGGGTGAACGACCTGACCGCGAGCGCGGTGCCGGCGACGCAGCTGATCGCCGGACTGCGGCAGGTGGCCGACCGCGTCCACGCGGCGCGTCTGCCGGTGATCGGGGCGACGATCACCCCGTGCGGCGGCTACCCCGTGTGCGGCGCCCAGGTCGAAGAACAACGGCAGCTCGTCAACACCTGGATCCGAACGTCCGGCACGTTCGACACGGTGCTCGACTTCGACTCGGTCGTTCGGGACCCGGCGCAGACCGACGTCCTGCGGGCCGAGTTCGACAGCGGCGACCACCTGCACCCCAACGCCGCGGCCTATCAGGCGATGGCGGACACGATCGACCTGCGGACGTTGACACACCGCGTCGGCGCCGACTCCTGAGACCACGACGCTTCAGACCGGCTCCGGCACGACGTCACCGGCCAGGATCGCGGCACGGGCCACCGCGTCGGTCTGGAGCAGCATCGCGGCGTTCGACCGGGGGATCGCGCCGATCGCGGTTCCCCAGTGCACGGATTCGAGGGGAACGCCCAGCGCGAAACGGCGCGGGTGAGGGCGTCCGTCGGCGGCGACGACGTGGAACGGGCTCTCCGTGACCTCCAGACCGCCGGTCTCATAGGCCGGTCCCCCGGGCGTCGGGATGCGGTACGGGCGGCAGGCACCGGTCTCCCGCAGGTGCCGGAGCAGCGGATCGACGGTGCGGCGCAGGTCGGGCGATGGCAGGTGCGCCTCCAGGAAGGCCGGTGCCGTGACCGGCTCACCGCCGACCTGCGGCGAGGCCGCCCGGAAGGTCCTTCGCCCCGGATCGGCGGTCACGGTCATCCCCGGGCCGACGAACCTGACCAGCCCGGCGTCGGCCAGCGCCAGCAGTTCCTCGATCCGGCCGGCCGGTGGTCCGCTCGCCACGGAGGCGGCGAAACCGCGGAACCAGCCGTCCAGGTCGCGGCGGTGGGAGTCACCGGTCAGGCCGCCGTACGCCACCAGCCGGCGGACCCGGCCCCGGGTGGCTCCCAGCGCGGTCATCGCGATCTTGAGCGGACTCCGGCCCGCGCCCCGGGCCTGCGCCAGGTCGTCCCGCAGCCCGGCCAGCACGTGACGGTGCAGCGTCTCCCGGTCATCGAACGTGGCGCCGTCCAACGGGCGGTCCAGGGCCGAGAAGTCGAGCCGGGCCGCCGGATCCGGAAAGGCACGCTCAAGGAGCCGGGCCAGGGCCGGATCGGACCAGGACAGCGCGTCGAACCCGGCACGGACCTCGGCCGGGTCCAGCACGCACGCGCCGGGCCGCACCCGCGACAGGGCCTCGTAGTAGACGTACGCGGTCTCCTTCGCGATCAGCGGCCAGACGGCCCGGCGAAAGTCGACGCCGCCGGCCGAACGCAACCGGGCGACCGCCGCGTCATCGAAGTAGCGTGCCGGGAAGGTGGGCGGCATCGCGCCGTAGTCGCCCCGGGCCCGGTACGGCACGCCCCGTCGCGAGCCGGCGTACAGCACCGGTTCGCCGCCGGACGGCCGGTACCGCAGCCGGTCGCCGTCGCGGACGAACCGGCCGCCGCGTCCCACGGTGAACAGGGACATGTGGTCGAAGAAGTTCATGCCCAGCCCTCGGACCAGCAGCGGTGTGCCGGCCGGAACGGCCGCTGGATCCGCGTCGAGCGGGTTGGCCGGCGGACCGTAGAACAGGCCGTGCCGGGCGGCGAAGTCGGCGAGGACACGCTGTGCCGGGTCGAGCTCCCGGTCGGTGTGGCCGAGGGTCAGGACCACACTGTCGACGGTCAGGGGGCCGGAGCCGTCCTCCAGCGTGACGCGCTGGCGCCCGCCGGCCAGTTCGCTGATCGCGACGGCCCGGGTCCGGTGCCGCCGGACGCGGACCCGGCCGGATGAACGTGAGACGACCCGCTCGAAGACCCAGCCGAGGTACCGGCCGTGGAACCGGCGGCTCGGGTGCGACCACGGCCGCATCCGGACGGCCTCGGCGCGTACGGCGGGATCCGGGTCGTCCCGCGCGACGGCGCGCGCCCACTCGTACAGGCTGGGGCCGGGCACCACCGGGCCCGCGCAGCGCACGCTGTCGTCGGTGAACAGCGTCGCGTCCGCGCTGACGGTGTTCATCAGCAGGTCGCCGGGCTGGTCGGCCTGCCACACGTGTCCCCCGCCCGGCGGGTACGGGTCAACCAGATGCACGTCGAGCCGTTCGTGTGGCGCCAGCCGTGGCGCGTTCGCCGTGATGCGTTCCACCACCGACGTGCCGCGCGGGCCGCCGCCGACCACGCAGATCGCCGTGGTCATGGCCGGGCGCCCGCCGCCCCGTCCGGCGGAGTGCGCAGGAAGGTACGGGCGGCGGTGACGAGGGCCTCGACGCCGGTGGACAGGGTCGGCTCGATGGCGGGGGCGAAGAGCGGCGAGTGGTTGCCGGGCACCTCGCCGTCGGCGGGGTGGTCCGGGCCGGCGGCGCCGAGCCCCCAGAACACCGAGGGCACACCGGCGGCCGAGCCGAACAGCCCGAAGTCCTCACTGCCCATCATCGGCGCGAGATCGGCGACCCGCCCGGCGCCGAACCGGCCGGTGAACGCCTCGACGAGCCGCTCCGTGGCGGCGGGGTCGTTGTACGTGGCCGGGAAGGAGCTGAGAGTACGCAGCTCCGGCGGGCGGGGCACTCCCGTGGCGGCGGCCTCGGCCCGCACGACGCGCTCGACGGCGGCCAGCCCCCCGCGCATGACCTCCGGGGAGAACGCGCGGATGTTCAGCGTCATGGTGGCCTCGTCGGGGATGGTGTTCTCCGCGTGACCGGCGCGCAGCCGGGACACCGTGACCACCGCGCGCTCGGCCGGGGCCACCTCACGCGACACGATCGTCTGGAGCCGCATGACCACGGCCGCGGCCAGCACCACCGGATCGATGCCGCGCTCCGGCTGAGAACCGTGCGCCCCCTTGCCGTGCAGCCGTACCTCCAGGGTCTCGGTCGCGCCGAGCACCTGCCCGGGACAGTGCAGCAGCGTGCCCGCCGGATACGGGAAGACGTGCTGGCCCAGCGCGATGTCCGGCGCTCCGAAGCGCTCGTACAGGCCGTCTTCCAGCATGGCCCGCGCGCCGGCCGCGATCTCCTCGGCGGGCTGGAACACCGCGAGCACCGTGCCGCGCCAGTGCTCGCGCCCGGCCGCGAGCAGGTCCGCCGCGCCGGTCAGGCAGGCCACGTGCATGTCGTGCCCGCAGGCGTGCATCAGCGGCGTCCGCTCGCCGTGCGCGTCGTCGACGGTCGCCGTGCTGGCGTACGGAAGGCCGGTCCGCTCGGCCAGGGGCAGCGCGTCCATGTCCGCGCGCAGCAGCACGGTCGGCCCCTCTCCGCTGCGCAGGACGCCGGCGACGCCGGTGCCTCCGATACCGGTGGCGACCTCGAAACCGGCCCGGCGCAGCCGCGTGGCGGCGATCCCGGCCGTCCGTACCTCGCCGAACGGGGGCTCGGGGTTACGGTGCAGGTCGCGGTAC
>NZ_JBHLZP010000205.1:0-729 GCF_042429965.1 Actinoallomurus acaciae | reverse complement strand
CCGCCGATGTCCATCGCGCCGGCCGCCGGCCGGTCGCGGTCCGGCGGCGTCTCCCGTTCCGTCACGGCGCCATCCGTTCCAGTTCCACGATCTTGTCGACCAGGCGCTTGCGGGCCGTCTCCGCGCGCGCCGGCTCCAGCGGTTCACGGCCGAAGCCGGGCGGCAGGTCCGCGAGCACCTCGGCGTAGACGCCCGCCCGGAGGCGGGAGCGGCGCGCGGCCGGGAGGCGGAACAGCGCCGCGACCAGACGGTCGACCAGCTCGACGGAGAACACCGACTCCCAGGCGAGCCGCTCGGGCCCGAACTCGGCGCCGGGCTCGGCCGGGCCGGAGCGGGACGCGCGTTCGCGCCGTGTCGCCTCCTCGTCCACGGCCGGTCCGTCGACGATCACCACGCCGTAGTCCCGCCGGGCGCCTTCGGGTGACACGACGCCACGTCGCACATCGGCCAGCACGGCGTCCGCGTCGCGCAGGAGCGGGTCTCCATACCCGCCCGCGCCCGAGGTGAGCAGCGTGACGACGTCGCCGTCCTCCAGCTCCAGCACGTCGATCTTCTCTAGGACGCGCTCGCGCGGCGTGCCCGCGTTGAGGACGAGCCGGGCGGGAACGCCGGGCCGGCCACCGCGGGTCCCCCAGGGGCGGAAGCGCATCCGTTCCAGGCCGCGGGCGAGCAGGCGGGACCCGCTCGGCCGTGCGCGGAAGGTGAGTTCGAGGCCGCAACCGCCGCGCC
>NZ_JBHLZP010000204.1:0-13617 GCF_042429965.1 Actinoallomurus acaciae | reverse complement strand
GACGACGCCGGCGAGGTCCTCGGCGCGCCCGAACGCGTAGGTGAACCGGCGCGTGGCCGCCCGGCGGCCGAGCACGAACGCCAGCGCGAGCGGCAGCGAGGTCAACGCGTCGGCGGCGTTGTGCAGCGCGTCGCCGAGCAGCGCGACCGAACCGGACCAGGCCGCGACGGCGGCCTGCAGCGCGGCGGTGAGTCCGAGCACGGCGAGGGAGACCCACAGGGTCCGCATGCCCTCGGCGGAGGACTCCATCGCGCCGTCGACCTTGTCGGCGGCCTCGTGCCCGTGCGGCACGAGCAGATGCCGAAGCCCGTGCCACACCCGCGCCGCACGCCCGCCCCCGTCATGACGATGGCCATGCCCCGCCGCGTGCGCCTCAGGGTGATGACCGTGCGCGGCGGAGCCCCGCGAACCACGGTCATGACCGCCGACGTGATGGTCGGCGGTCGTACGGCCACGGGCATCGGTGCCATGAGTGACGGCCACGTGGTCGCGAATGTCCGCGCAGCCGGAGACGGCAGCATGATCACGGCCGGCCGCATCGGCCTGACGACGCGGCCGACCGCCGACGGAACTCTCACACACGCCTGACACCTGCCCTTCTGCACGGGACGGGCATCCCCGCCCCCTCCGGTCCTCACGCCCCTCCCGCCCGGGGGGCTCCAGCCCACTTCCAGTGTCCAGGGTGGGGAGCGGGGGGCGGAAGATGCACGGGACGGCTGTGGACAACCTGCGGCGGCCGGGTGGACACCGTACCGGCCATGACCTCATTATGTGCATATGAGCGCACGCATGCATCTATCAGGTGCGCATGGTTCGCAGGTACCGGCCGGTGAGCGGGTGGAGGCGGCGGTCGCGGTGCTCGGTCTGCTGGCCGACCGCACCCGCCTGGTCCTGCTGCGCCGTCTGTGCGACGGGGAGGCGGACGTGAGCACGCTGACCGAGGCGTGCGGGGCGAGCCGTACCTCGGTCAGTCAGCATCTGGCCCGCCTGCGCCTGGCCGGACTGGTAACCACACGCAAGGACGGCCGCCGGGTCGTGTACGCGCTGCGGCACGGGCACATTCAGCGGCTGGTGCACGAGGCACTGAGCGTGGCCGACCACCAGATCGGCCGGCTGCCCCCGCACGACTGACCCTCCCGCGAGCCGCCACGCGATCGGCCGCAGACGGGCCGCAGATGGCAGGCGCCCGGACTCCTGACGTACCTCGAACGCGCCGAACCGCAGGCCGATTACGAGGAGGACCCCGGCGACCGCGAGATCTACGACCCGGAACGTCCACCTGGACGGGGCGGCGGACGACGCCACGAGGCGCACGACCCCGTCCCGGTGCGGGGGCGGTCAGGATTCGAGAAGCGCGGGCCGCAGGCCGCGGCTAGCCTGACCGCCACAGCCGATGTGACCGGCCTCAGGCCCGGCTCCCTGACCCGGGGACCTTCGGCTGGGCCGAACTGGAAGAGAACAGACATACTGCTCATCAACGCTGGTCAGATCGAGCCAGGCGACACCGACGAAGGCCGCGAGCACGGCCCCGCAGACAGATGGGAACACGATGAGCTTGGACGACACGCAGTCGCCTGCGCCGCATGTGGCCGACAGCCACGATCTGATCCGCGTGCACGGTGCGCGTGAGAACAACCTCAAGGACGTCAGCGTCGAGATCCCCAAACGCCGGCTGACGGTGTTCACCGGGGTCTCCGGTTCGGGCAAGAGCTCGCTGGTGTTCGACACGATCGCCGCCGAGTCGCAGCGGCTGATCAACGAGACCTACAGCGCGTTCGTGCAGGGCTTCATGCCGACGCTGGCGCGGCCGGAGGTCGACGTCCTCGACGGGCTGACGACCGCGATCATCGTCGACCAGCAGCGGATGGGCGCCGATCCCCGATCCACGGTGGGCACGGCCACCGACGCCAACGCGATGCTGCGCATCCTGTTCAGCCGGCTCGGTACGCCGCACATCGGCTCGCCCAAGGCGTTCTCCTTCAACGTCGCCTCGATCAGTGGAGCGGGCGCCGTCACGTTGGAACGCTCGGGACGGACCGTGAAGGAACGTCGCGCCTTCAGCATCACCGGCGGCATGTGCCCGCGCTGCGAGGGCCGGGGCTCGGTCAACGACATCGACCTGTCCCAGCTGTACGACGACACCAAGTCGCTCAACGAGGGCGCGCTCACGATCCCCGGCTACAGCATGGACGGCTGGTACGGCCGCATCTTCAGCGGCTGCGGCCTCTTCGACCCGGACAAGCCGATCAAGAAGTACACCAAGCGAGAGCTGGACGACCTGCTCCACAAGGGGCCGACCAAGATCAAGGTTGAGGGCATCAACCTGACGTACGAGGGCCTGATCCCCAAGATCCAAAAATCGATGCTGTCCAAGGACGTCGACTCCCTGCAGCCGCACATCCGCGCCTTCGTGGAACGGGCGGTCACCTTCACCACCTGCCCCGCGTGCGAGGGCACCCGGCTCAGCGAGGAGGCCCGATCGTCGAAGATCGACGGGGTCGGCATCGCCGACGCCTGCGCGATGCAGATCAGCGACCTCGCCGAGTGGGTCGGCGGCCTGGCCGAACCATCGGTCGCGCCGCTGCTGACGGCGCTGCGGCACACCCTCGACTCGTTCGTGGGGATCGGACTCGGCTACCTCAGCCTGGACCGCCCGTCGGGCACGCTCTCGGGCGGCGAGGCGCAGCGCACCAAGATGATCCGCCATCTCGGGTCCTCACTCACCGACGTCACCTATGTCTTCGACGAGCCGACGATCGGGCTGCACCCCCACGACATCCAGCGGATGAACGAGTTGCTGCTGCAACTGCGCGACAAGGGCAACACCGTGCTGGTCGTGGAGCACAAGCCGGAGGCGATCGCGATCGCCGACCACGTCGTCGACCTCGGTCCCGGCGCCGGTACGGCGGGCGGCGCCGTCTGCTTCGAGGGCACCGTCGAGGGGCTGCGGGCCAGCGACACCACCACCGGCCGCCATCTCGACGACCGGGCCACCCTGAAGGAGACGGTACGGAAACCGTCGGGGACCCTGGAGATCCGCGGCGCGGCGAAGCACAACCTCCGCGACGTCGACGTCGACATCCCGCTCGGTGTGCTGGTCGTCGTCACCGGCGTGGCCGGCTCGGGCAAGAGCTCGCTGATCCACGGCTCGGTGGCCGGGCGCGACGGGGTCGTGTCGGTCGACCAGGGGGCGATCCGCGGATCGCGGCGCAGCAACCCGGCCACCTACACCGGGCTCCTCGACCCGATCCGCAAGGCGTTCGCGAAGGCCAACGGCGTGAAGCCGGCGCTGTTCAGCGCCAACTCCGAAGGCGCCTGCCCCACCTGCAACGGCGCCGGCGTGATCTACACCGACCTGGCGATGATGGCCGGGGTCGCCACCACGTGCGAAGAGTGCGACGGCAAGCGGTTCCAGGCGTCGGTGCTGGAGTACCACCTCGGCGGCCGCGACATCAGCGAGGTACTCGCGATGCCGGTGACCGAGGCCGAAAAGTTCTTCGGCGCCGGGGAGGCCCGCACACCGGCCGCGCACAAGATCCTCGACCGGCTCACCGACGTCGGGCTCGGCTACCTCACCCTGGGCCAGCCGCTCACCACACTGTCCGGCGGCGAACGGCAGCGGCTCAAGCTGGCCACCCACATGTCCGGCAAGGGCGGCACGTACGTCCTCGACGAGCCGACCACCGGCCTCCACCTCGCCGACGTCGAGCAGCTGCTCGGCCTGCTCGACCGGCTCGTCGACTCCGGCAAGTCGGTCATCGTCATCGAGCATCACCAGGCGGTCATGGCCCACGCCGACTGGATCATCGACCTGGGGCCCGGCGCCGGCCACGACGGCGGCCGGATCGTCTTCGAGGGCACACCCGCCGATCTGGTCGCCGCCCGCTCCACCCTCACCGGCGAGCACCTCGCGGCCTACATCGGCACCTGACCGGGCCGCGGGGAACCCGATCTGGTCCGCCCCGGGCGACGAGTGCGGTACGGCGCGGGGTCAGGCGGAGGCCATGCGGGCCCGCAGCCGGTCACGGGCGGCGGGCCACTCCGAGGCGAGCATCGAGTAGCAGACCGTGTCGCGGACCGACCCGTCGGGCCGAATGCGGTGGCTGCGCAGCACCCCTTCGCGGCTCGCACCGAGACGTTCGATGGCGCGCTGGGAGCGCTCGTTGCGGTGGTGGGTGTGCCAGCCGACCCGGATGGCGCCCAGCACGTCGAACGCCCGCTCCAGCAGCAGGAGCTTGGCCTCGGTGTTCAGGGCCGTACGCTGCCAGCGGGTGCCGATCCAGGTGTGCCCGATGCACAGGCCACGGTGCGCCGGTTCGATCTCGTAGTACGACGTCATGCCGGCGACCTCACCGGTGACGGCGTCGATCTGCGCCCAGGGCAGCCGGCCGGCCTCCACCGCGCGAAGCTCCGCCTCGACCATGCGGTGCGCCTCCGCCACGTCGGACGGCTGCCGGACGTTCAGCCACCGCCAGACCTCCGGGTCCTTGCCCGCCTCGTACAGTCCTTCGGCGTGCTCGGGCCCGAGCGGCTCCAGCCGGACGTGGTCTCCGGCCAGCACCGGACGGTCGAACCATGCGCTCGTACTCATGACCTGCACGTTATCGGCGTTCATGCACCCCCGGAAACAGATTTACGGGCGGGGGAGGGCGACGCCCGGACACGCGCCCGGTCCCGGATTGACTTCGAGCACGCTCTAAATCCTACCGTCGTGGCCCATGCGCTTCCCGACGCCGCCGGACACCGGCGACCTCACCCGACGCCACCGGCTCCTCATACTCGCGATCTGCTGCACCAGCATCATCGTCGTCGTCATGGACATCTCCATCGTCAACGTCGCCCTGCCGGCCATCCGCGCCGACCTGCACGCCTCAGAGTCCGGCCTGCAGTGGACCGTCGACGCGTACACCCTGGTACTCGCCGGATTCCTCGTCCTGGCCGGCTCCACCGCCGACCGGATGGGCCGCCGGCGCGTCTTCCAGATCGGCCTGGCCGCCTTCGGGCTCGGCTCGCTGCTGTGCGGCCTGGCACCGGGCATCGGCTGGCTCATCGCCGCCCGCGCGCTCCAGGCCGCCGGCGGCACGATGCTCAACCCGGTCGCGATGGCGATCGTCGCCACCACGTTCCCCGACCCGGCCGAACGGGCCCAGGCCATCGGCGTGTTCGGCTCGATGAGCGGCCTGGCGCTCGCGCTGGGCCCCATCCTCGGCGGCGGCCTGGTCGACGGCCTCGGCTGGCACGCCATCTTCTGGGTCAACGTGCCGATCGTGGCCGCCGCGATCACCGGCACCGCACTGTTCGTACCCGAGTCCCGCGCCGCCCGCGCACGCCGCTTCGACCCGGTCGGCCAGACCCTGATGATCCTCGTGCTGGGCGGCGTCGTGTACGCGACCATCGAGTCGCCGTCGCTGGGCTGGACCTCACCGGTCATCCTCGGCCTGCTCACCGTCGCCGTACTGGCCGTCCTGGGCATCCTCGGCCACCAACCCCGCCGCGCCGACCCGCTGCTGGAGCTGCGCCTGTTCCGCAGCGTCCCGTTCAGCGCCGCGATCGTGATGGCGCTGCTGGCGCTGTGCGGGTTCGGCGCGTTCCTGTTCGTCACCACCCAGTACCTGCAGGACGTACGCGGCCTGTCGGCGCTGTCGGCCGGGCTGTGCCTGCTCCCGGTCGGGGCGCCGGTCCTGGTGCTGTCCCCGTTCGCCGGCCGGCTGGTCGGCACGCACGGCCCCCGCGTGCCACTGGTGATCTCCGGGGCCGCGCTGGCCCTGGGCGGAGCCGCGTCCCTCCGGCTGGGACCGGCCACGCCGCTGCCGGCCGTACTCGCGACCTACCTGCTGTTCGGCGTCTTCCTCGGCACCGTCAACCCGCCGATCACCAACACCGCGGTCTCCGGGATGCCCCGCTCGATGGCCGGAGTGGCCACCTCACTGGCCTCCGCCGGCCGGCAGACCGGCACCACCCTGGGCGTCGCGATCGCCGGGACCGCCGTCGGATCCGCCCTGACCCGCGGCGGAACCGCCTACACCGGCGCCGAGCACCGCGTGTGGTGGCTCATCCTCGCCCTCGGCGCGGGCATTCTCACCCTGGGACTGGTCAGCACCGGACGCCGCGCCCGCAACACCGCCGCGCGGGCAGCGGCGTCGTTCGACGGCGTCGACACCGGCGTCCACGGGCCGGGGGACAGGCGCCACGCCTCCACCTGAGCGATAATCCGGATTCCCGGCCGTCCGAGCGGAAGGCAAGGACCATTCGCATTCGCCCACCACGGACCCCCGGCCGGACCCGCACCGGAACACCTCCACGACCTGGGCCTCGACATCACCGGCGCGAACGGAGGCGGCAAGACCACCTTCCTGCGCAGCGTCGGCGTGGCCCACCTGATGACCCACAGCGGAATGTTCGTCGCCGCCCGCAGCCTGACCGCCTCAATCACCGGCGCCGTCACCGGCGCCGTCCACACCCACTTCAGGCGCGAAGAAGACCACACGATGACGAGCGGCAAAGCCCTACGCCCCGGCGACCTGGTGCTGTGCAACGAGTCGTTCATGTCCACCAACGAACGCGAAGGCTCCACCATCGCCGCCGAGATCATCCGGGCCCTCACCGACCTGGGCATCCGCGTGGTCTTCGTGACACACCTCTACGACTTCGCCCGCCGGACGCTCACCGGCCGCTGCCTGTTCCTCAGCGCCGCACGCGGCCACGACGGCGAACGCCCGTTCCGCCTCACCCCGGGCGCTCCCTCACCCACCGCCGACGCCGCCGACGTCTGAAGAATCAGGCCAGCACGCGGAGCTCCCCGGCGTCGATCCACCGCCTCAGCAGGAACTTCTGCACCTTCCCCATCGCATTGACCGGAATCGCGTTCGCGACGTACCAGTGACGGGGCGTCTTGTACGGAGCGAGCAACGCCCGCAGATGAGCGTGCAGATCCGCGGCCGCCGGCAACGGCCCGGCCGGCACGATCACCGCGGCGACCTGCTCACCCCACTCCGGATCGGAGACACCGAGCACCGCCGCGCCGGCCACACCGGAATGACGCGCCAACGCCACCTCGACCTCACGCGGATAGATGTTCTCCCCACCACGAATGATCATGTCTTTGAGACGACCGGTGACACGCAGAAAACCACGCCCGTCCATGACCCCCAGATCACCGGTCCGCAGCCAGCCGTCCGCGTCGATCGCCGCCGCCGTCGCCTCCGGCATGCCGAAATACTCGCGCATCACCTGGTAACCGCGCGCCAGAATCTCACCCTCCACACCGACCGGCAGCACCGCCCCGGACCCATCAACGATCTTCACCTCGGCCTGCCACAACGGCCGCCCCGTCGTCTCCCGCCGATCCACGACCGCATCATCCGTACCGGTCTGCGCCAGGATCGGGCTGAGCTCGGTCTGCCCGTACACCGTCGTGAACCGCGCACCGAACCTCCGCTCGGCGTCCTCGACCAGCGACGGCGGCACCGCGTCCCCACCGGACGCCAGAATCCGGCACCCACCGAGGTCATGGTCCGCAAAACGAGGATGGGCCAGCAGACCCGAATACATCGCCGGCACTCCCGCGAACGCGTCCGCCCGCCACTCCTGCAGAGCGGACAGGACGAGCTCGGGCTGGAACGACTGCGCGAGCACCAGCGTGCCACCGGCCGAAGCGGTACCCAGCACCGACAGACCACACCCCGCCGTATGGAACAGCGGCAGAGCGGTCACCCACACCCCACCCTCGGGAAACCCCGCGCGCGCGAAGACATAGGACGCGTTCGTGACCATGCCGCGATGGTTCAGCACCGCGCCCTTGGGAAAACCCGTGGTCCCCGACGTGTACTGGATCTGCATCGGATCCTCGGGCCGCACCCGCGGCAACTGCCGCGCCGCCGTACCCTCGATGTGATCGGCCCAGCCGGTGAAACTGACCGCCTCCCGCAGACCCGGCAGCCGGCCCCGGACCCCCGCGACGACCGCCGCCATGTCCGTACCACGGAACGCGTCGACATGGACCACACCGACACTGCGGGACTGCCGCAGCAGATACTCCAGCTCCGGCTCACGCAACGCCGGGTTCGCGGTGACCAGCACGATCCCCGCGAGCGCGGCACCGTACTGCAGAATCACCCACTCGGGCACATTCGGCGCCCACACCGCGACATGCTCACCGGGGGAGAACCGGCTGCCCAGCCACGCCGCGGCCCGCTCGGCGTCCGCGAGCAACTCCGCGTAACTCCACCGGCGATCCGTACGCGCCGCGCCGGTGAGCGCCGACCCCACCGGAGCCGCCTCGACGAGCGCCGTACGACCCGGATCCGCGGCCGCCACCCGACGCAACAGCTCACCCGCGGTCAACTCCAGCACCGGCCGCGACGTGTCGGCCGGCCAGTACGACTCGGTGATCACCGCGGGTCCTCCAGATCACGCGCCGACGGAACGGGACCGCCACCCTCGGGAATCGGGCGACCGGAGTCACGCCAGCGCACCGCCTCATGAAAACCGTGCTCGGCGGCGAACCGCTGGAACCAGCGGCCCTCGGGGGAGTGGCGGGCGATCCCGTCGAACAGCGTCGCCAGAATCTGCGTGCCCTGCAGCCCCATGTTGTCGTACGCCTGATTGATCATGAGCTTCTGCATCACCAGCTGATTCACCGGCACACCCGCGATCCGATCGGCGAGCGCCTCGACACGCTCACCGAGCCGCTCGGCCGGCACCGACTCCAGCACCAGCCCCCACTCGGCCGCCTGCCGGCCATCGATGGTGTCACCCGTCAGCAACATCCGCTTGGCACGCTCGGCACCCAGCCGGTACACCCACATCGCCGTCGTCGGACACCCCCACACCCGGGACGGCATGTAACCGATCCGGGCATCCTCGGCCATGACCACCATGTCGCACGACAACGCGATGTCACTGCCACCGGCGACCGCATACCCGTGCACCTGCGCGATGGTCGGCTTCAGCGAACGCCACAGCGAGAAGTACTCATCGGTGTGACGCTTCATCATCCGGTAGTCCCGGACCGGATCCCAGACCTCCTCCTGCGTCCCGACACCGCGTTCGGCATAGTCCTTCAGGTCATAGCCGGAACAGAACGCGCGACCGGCACCCCGCACGATGATGACGCGCACATCAGGATCCTCATCGGCGCGTTCGACCGCACGCGGCAGCGCACGGGCGAGCTCATCATCGATCGCGTTCAGCCGGTCGGGGCGATTGAGGGTCAGGTAGGCCTTGCGGTCCTTCGTCTCGTAACGGACGGTGTCGCTCACGGGCTCCCTTTATTCGATTCACGGCAGGCGGATGACACCGGAGATTATGCGCCACCCACCCCGTACCGATCACCGCACGGCGACCGCCGACGCCGGCAGCGCGTACATCTCCACCGTCAACCCGGTGAAGGCGACGGCGGACCCGACCCGATACGCGGCGAACCCGCCCGCCTTACGCAACACGACGGCATACACCGGCGAGGTCTCGTAACTGTGCCCCACGACCGTGACCGACCGCGCCGACCCCGCCAGATCGGCCGCGGCACGGGGCAGAGAGAAACGATCATGGTCGGCCGCCGCCGAGTCGAACACGTCCTCCACGGGCGAAGCGGCATCACGGTCCGCCGTCGCCAACGGCACCGCACCGGACGGCATCCGCACGGTCCAGGCGGCCGGGTCGTACACCGCGCCGTCCGTCAGATAACTCCACCGCACCCCACTGATCGACCAGTGACCCTCGCGGGAACCGACCCTGGCACCGCGCAGATCCACCACGGACACACCATGACGGCCCAGAACCCGCAGCGTACGACCACCAGCACCGGCCGGCGCCACCTCCAAGGCCGTGTCCGGATCCAGCCCGAAGACACGCCGATGCCCGGTGTCGGCGGCCAGACGCACCGCACGCCCGAGACGGCCGTTCGCGGAGAAATGCGTGTCGATCAGGCCGTCGGTGAACAGCCCGAAGCCCCCCTGCGGCAGATCGCCCAGAACACTGCCGTCACCGAAGTACCCCGCGCGGCTCCCATCACGCAGCCCCTGATAGCTGGTGCCGCCGGTGACCATGTCCGGCCCGGACTGGATCTGCGCGCCGGCACTGCTGCCCGCGACCAGGGCACCCTGCGCGTACCGCGCGCGGATCGTCGCCATCAGCCGGGTATCGGTGTGCGCGGCACCGTGCAACAGCGTCGTCACCAGCCGGTACTGATCACCACCGCCGAAGACGAACCCGGTCATCGACGCGGCCTGCGCGGCGACCTCGGGGCTGTCGGCCGCGTTCGGATGGTCCAGGTCGACCGGGATCCACTGCACCGCCCCCGCACCGTACCTCCTGAGAATGTTGGTGTAGAAGCGGCCGTTGGTGACGCTGTTGGCGGCACCGGGCGAACCGGCCTGCGGATCCTGACTGGGCGGAACGGACGCCGCGGTGATGACACCGATCCGCGCGTGCGCGCCGCCGGAGGCCTGGACGATCCGCCGGTAGATCTCGGCGTTGTCATCCGACAACGCCCCGCCGACCAGGATCAAAGTGCCATGAGACGCCGCGCCGGAGCGCGGCGCGGTGGCACTCTTCACGGTGGCGCCAGAGGTGGGGGTGGTGGTCATCGTCGCCGCCAGAACGGTAGCCGCGGACAACATCACGAGTCGTTTCATCAGGGGTCTCATCCGGGATGTGCGGCCGAAGCCGGCCGGTGCCATTGGACCATTGGCGCGACCCGGCGAGCGGGGTCGTCACCGCCAGGTACGCGTATCCACCGGCCGCGGCAGCGTCGCCGCGGAAAGACGGTGAAGCAAGTGCATTTCACACTACCCGCGAAAAAATGGTATCCGCGCAGGTCACAACACATGTGGCGCGTTTTGTATCACGCCTTGTTACCTGTTCTCGCACACCCGTACAGGCTCTGCCTTCACCGGTGTCACTCCGGCAGCGGCGGCCCGGGCGCGGCCGCCGGGGGAGAGGAGCCCAGCAACGAGTCCAGCACCCCGTACGCCGGACTCGAACTCGCCGCCATCCGCAACTCCCGCGCCGTCGACTCCACATAGTGCTGGCCCGTCGCGATCGACGAATGCCCCAGCAGCTCCTTCAGCTCATGCGCCGACGCGCCGTTCTCCGCCAGCCGCGTCGCGAACTCATGACGCAACGTGTGCACCAGCGCACCCCGCGACACCCGGTCATGCACGCCCGCGTACCGGTAACACTGCGCCACCAGATACTGCAGGCCACCACGCCGCAACGGCTCATTCCTCGTGTCGACCAGCAGGGGAGCGCTCAACGGAAGACCCGACAGCCCGAACCGCTCCATCCGCGACAGCAGATACGCGTCCACCAGCCGCTCCAACGGCACCTCGACCGGCACACTCCGCGTCTTACCGCCCTTACCGGTCAACCGCACCCGGCGATCACCGGGGGAGCCACCGAACGCCCCCAGCGTCACGCCCAGCAACTCCGCCGAACGAGCGCCCGTCACCAGCGGAAACGCCAACGCCACCAGATCCCGCTCCACCCACGGATCCCGCGCCTCCCGCGCACCCGCCGCGATCCGCTCCAGCAGCGTCCGCGCCGTCCCATCACCCTGAAACGGCTTCGGCGCCTTCGACGGCGCCTTCGGATGCGGCACCGCCGCCATCGGATTACCCTCCACCAGCTCCTCGGCCACCGCGAAGTTCATGAACCGGTTCCACGCCGACCACGCCCGCAGAATGCTCGCCGCCGCATGATCATCGGCGAACTCCGCGAACGCCGCACGCAACACCCGGCCCGACAACCGATCCACACCGAGCTCCACCAGCGGAACATCGCACAACCGCGCCGCGATCCCACCGATGATCCGCAGATCACTGTCATAGCCGGCCATCGTGCCCGGAGCCGGCTTCGCCGGCCGCAACGACAAGAAGAACTCCGCCTTCGCGTCCACGAACAACATCACCGGCCACCTCCGGGCCCAGGCAGGAGAGCGCCCGATCTGGCGTCTCTTCCATCATGCATAATATAAATTATGCATGAAACGGGGTGATCTGAGGGCTCACGACACCAGGCGAAGCCCGAATCATCCAGGAGTCTGCCGTACGGCGCGGGCGTCAGCACCAGAACGTACGGACATCCGGCACACCTCGGCGATCGCTGCGCAGGCCGGCCGTACAAGATCTTTTACAGGACGCCCGGGGTCGATCCATCGGGCCGACCCGGGCCGAGCCGACCGGCCCACGGCTTTGGCGATGGACCAGCGGGTGCACGTCCCGGCGGCGTCTGTGTTCGGAGGTCCTCTCTCGCGCCGCCAGGGTCGACGAGCCGGAACTTATACCGAACAGAAGACAGATTCTGTCTGGTATGCGAGGTTCGTGTCTTATTGGGTGCTATGGACCTGAACGAACACCCCCGGCTCGTTCTCGACACGGCTCAGTACGCCGCTCGCCTTCAGGCCGACAGCAGCGCTGGTCGATGCTTCATCTGCGAACTCGTCGATGACGAGAGCAGCGAGCCAGACTCCCTGATCTACCAGGATGACCTGTGCGTGGTCCTCTCCCCCAACGCGCCACGCCTACTCGGCCACACCATGCTGGCTCCCCGCGAGCATCACACCGGCGTCGTCGCGGACTTCTCCGAGGACGATTATGTCGCCCTCCAGCGCCGGGTCCATCGCCTCGGAAAGGCCCTCAGCGCTCTGCTGCCGACCGAGCGCGGGCGCCGCGTGTCGACGGACTTCGGCCGGTCCCCCTCGACTCTGTCTCGGTGGCCGAGTCGGCTGTCAGTCCCTCCCCGTACGGTGTCCGGCCATGACGCCTTCCGTGGCACCGCCGTCCGGCCGGGGCCGACTTCCCCGTTCGTACATCGTCTGGCTGGCCGGAGTGCTCGCCTCGATGCTCGGCGACACGGTCCTCTACTTCGCGCTGGGCTGGGCCGCGTCCGCGCACGGCGGGTCCGTCGCCGGTCTCGTACTGACCGCGATCAACCTGCCGCGGGCGCTGCTCCTGCTGATCGGCGGTGCCGTCGGAGACCGGTTCGGCGCCCGGAAGGTCATGTTGATCGGCGACGGCGTGATGATCGCCGTGACGGTGTCGTTGGCCCTGGTCGCCTTCCGGTGGGCGACCGCGACCTGGCTCCTGATCGGCGCGGGACTGCTGATCGGTGCGGTGGACGCCTTCTACCTGCCGGCGTCCGGCTCCATGCCCCGTCGGCTGGTCGGAGCGGAGAAGCTGCCCAAGGCTCTCGCCTTGCGGCAGACGGGCGGCCAGGTGGTCGCCCTGGCGGGCGGTTCGCTGGGCGGCCTCATCGTCGCGGCCGGCGACCTTTCCGGAGCCGCGCTCTTCGACGCGGCGACGTTCGGGGTCGTCCTTTGGGTGATGACATCGATCCGCCCCACCCAGGAGACCGCGAAGGCCGCCACCCGGGCGGGCGCCTTCCGGGACGCGGCCGACGGCCTCCGGATCGCGTGGCGTAACCCGGTACTGCGTGCCGCTCTCGTCCTGGTGTCGGCGGCGGCCGGATCCCTCCTGCCGGTCATCTCGCTGCTGATGCCGCTGCTCGCCCGCCACCACGGATGGGGCCCGGGCACGGCGGGCGTCGTCGCGGCGGCGCAGAGCCTCGGCGTCATCGGGGTCGCGGTGCTCGTCGCCGGCCGAGGCGGCAGCGGGCGGC
>NZ_JBHLZP010000203.1:0-13668 GCF_042429965.1 Actinoallomurus acaciae | reverse complement strand
GGTGCTCGTCGCGCACGGCGACGCGGGGCCGCTCCTGCCGCCGATCGGGGCGGCGCAGCGGGCGGCGCACCGGCTCGTGGGCGGCTACGTCTTCCTCGACGCCCGGCTGCCCGGCCCCGGGACGAGCCGTCCCTACGGGGAGGAGGAGGTGCCGGCCGGCGTCACGGTGCGTGAGCGTGGCGGCGACTTCCTCGCGGAGGAGCCGCCGATGGCCCAGGACTGGCCGGACGCGCCGTGCGGATACCTGGCCACCTCGGGGCGTTACCAAGATCAAGTGCGGCAGGCGCGGATGCGTGGCTGGGAGGTCCGCGAATGCCCGTTTTCGCACTTCTCGGCGGCGATCGACCCGGGGCGTACGGCGGAGGCTCTCGCCGCCCTCATCTCTGCTCTCTGAGATGTTCCGCCGCTTCAGAATCGGGTGATACCGTCGCCGAACGGACGTACTGACTATCGAGCTTCGGAAGTCACGCTGTGTTGTCAGACGACTCGTCCTACAGTGACGAGCGACCGAGTCAACGTGACACGCCGGGGTGGTCTTGCCAACCGAATGAAGTTAAGCCGCATTCGCCCCATAGTCCTCAGGAGACTCCAATTACTGGATCGCCATACGGCAGCGGCGGACTTCACTACGCTTTGGTTGCCCAAGGTCGCTCGCCGGCTCGAAAGCTCACCCGTAAGCCATCGATATAGGGTCTCGTGCCGAGGAAGGGGCGGTGTCGCGTGGATCGCTGCGCGCTGTTCGTTGATGCCAGCTATCTCCTGGCGGACGGCGCGATGGCGGTGCACGGAACCCGCCGTCGCGAGTCCGTCTCGTGGGACTACGCCGGCCTCCTCCAGCTGCTCGGCAACCTGGCGCGCGAGCGGACCGGCCTGCCGCTGCTGCGCTGCTACTGGTACGAGGCGACCGTCGAGGGCCGCCGGTCGCCCGAGCACGACGCCCTCGCCGACCTGCCCGGCATCAAGCTCCGCCTCTCGCGCATCCGCCCCGGCCGCCGCGAGGGCGTCGACACCGAGATCCACCGCGACCTGATGACCCTCGCCCGCAACGGCGGGGTCGCCGACGCCGTCGTCGTCAGCGGCGACGAGGACATCGCCCAGGTCATCGCCGATGCCCAGGACCACGGCGTCCGCGTGAGCGTGCTGCACGTCGCGGTGGACGGCAACTGGACGATCTCCCGAGTGCTCCGCCACGAGTGCGACGACCTCATCGAGATCGGCTCCGGCCACCTGCGACCGTACGTCAACCTGCTGGCGGGCATGAACACCTCCTCGCCGCCGCTGTCCAACGGACACGGGACCAGCACCACCGGCGGCGCGCTGGCCCCGCTGCAGCCGTCGACGCACTCGAGCCCGCCGCCGAGCACGCCGCTCACCTCGCCGCCGCCGCAGCTCGGCGGGTCGTCCACGTCCCCCTCCGCATCGGGCCTGGGCCGGCCGCCGACCTCCGGCCCGGTGATCCCGGTGCCGCCCCTGCGCTCGACGCCCACGCACTCGGCGCCGACGCCGCCGATCATCCCGCCCAAGCCCTCGAGCTCCTCGCCGTCGTCGAGTCCGTCGTCGCCGGGGAGCTCGTCGAACGGCAACAACAGCGGCCCCCAGTACGTCCAGCAGCCCGTCGGTCCCTACACCGGCCCGCAGCAGATTCCGCCGCCGCAGCCGCAGCAGTCCACGCCGACGCTCTCCGACGCGGTCAAGGCCGCCCATCAGGAAGGTGAAGATTTCGGCGAGTCGGTCGCGCGCGACGCGCCGGCCCTGTGGCTCGAGGCCGTGCTCGCGCGCAAGCCGCGAATGCCGTCAGACCTTGAGGCGCGGCTGCTTCAGGGGTCCTCACTCCCGATCGACTTTCTGCTGCACGACGAGGTCCGACACGCCCTCCGCCGTGGGTTCTGGGATGCGCTCGAACGCTCACGCCGCGTATAGCCTTCTCGCGGCGGGGGCCGTCCCGTCCGGTGAACCCTTGTGACTGTCGCGAGGATGATGCGAAATGACCAGATTCGCAGGAGGTCCGCCGGGTAGCGTCTAGAAGGTGACGCATGTGACCGAAGACGATCTCGATGACATGGAGTTCGACACGCTCCGCACGGGCGATCACGCGTCGGCGGCGAAGCGTTTCGTCGAGCTCGCCGAGACGGTCTCAGGCGGCGTGTCACGCGCCAGCCTGTTGCTGCGTGCGGGTGAGCAGTGGCAGCACGCGGGAGACCATGGCAAGGCGGCGGAGACCTATCGCAACGCGCTCGCCGACGGTGGCGACACCTACGGCGATCCGCGGATCTATCTCGCCGGCGCCCTGTTCGAGCTGGGTGAGCTGGACGAGGCGCGGGGGTTGATCGCGGAGGTCCGCGCCGATTCGCCGCAGGACCCGGAGGTCCATCGCGCGGTGGCCGAGCTGCTGTACGAGCAGGGCGAGCTGACCGCCGCGCACGACTGGGCCACCGAGGGCGCCGACCTGGCCCGGGCGGGCGACCAGGAGAGCCTGGAGGGCCTGCTGCGCATCCGCTACCGCTGCCGGCTCGACCTGCGCCGTCCGGAGGACCGCTACGACGCGCTGCTGGACGAGTTGCTCAAGAAGACCGACGACGCGCCGGGCCACCAGTTCCGCTGAGCGGGGCGCCGCCGCCGAGCCGCGTCAGGGGCGGCACGTCCCGACCGCGCTCGCCGGCCGGGAGACCCTCGGTCAGCCGCGCAGCGTCCGCAGCTGCCGCGCGGCGAGCGAGGCGGCCCGCTGGGTGCGGTTCCACGCCTCCGAGGTCTGGGCACCGGGGTGGTCGTCGAGCTCCACGGCGACCTCGACGACGAGGTTGCTGTCCCGGAACACGATCGAGTCGAACTCCCCGCCGAACGCCTTGGGCACGCGTGCGGCCTCGTCGCCGTAGCCGGACAGCGGCGTGCCCGCGGACCGTACGCCACTGCTGCCGTCCGTCTCGGCGACCAGTTCCTGATGCGCGCCGCTCTCCGCGGAGCTCAGCAGCCCGCGTCCCTGCCGCCGCGCGTGGACGGTCAGGTTGGCGGTCGTCTTCTCCAGCCCGGCGTTCACCGCGACCAGGTTGCTCCACGTGCAGGTGGACTCGTTGTTGGCGGGAGGGCTCCCCTTGGGCAGCCCGTGCGGCACGAGCGCCGCGCTGTCGGCGACGGGAATCAGCGCGCACGCCCAGATGGCCTTCGGATAGGCGCCGCTGGAGATCGTCGCCAGGTAGGCCGCGCCACCGCCGCCGACGACCACGACCAGTGCGGCGATGACGATCAGGGCGATCGGCGGTCTCCGGGCCGAAGGCGCGGGCGGAAACGGCCCTGGTGGCCCGCCGGGAGGCACCGGCGATGCTCCGTAGGGTCCCGGAGGTCCGCCGGGAGGGAACGGAGGTCCGCCCGGCAGGCCCGGAGGACCGAAGCCGGGACCGTTTCCGGGGGACCAACCTGGCGGAGGGCCGGGGATCGACATCGAGACCAAACCTTCCGGCGACAGAGACCTTCCGAAAGGTATACCGGCCGAGCCGTCGGCGGAGAAGCGCTTCGCCGAGACGCGGCAGCGCGGTACTCCCGCCGCCGAAGGAGGCCAACGCGCGCTTGGCCCGCTGAGCAGCGGAGTCGCCCTCAGAGGACCTTGGACAGGGACGCGTGGTCGAGTTCGCGCAGGGCCCTGCCGGGGTCGACGGCCTCCCAGCGCACGGACGCGGTGGCCCCGTGCACGACGAGCGTCGCGACGGCGTTGTCGAACCACGGGCCGTGGCTCAGTCGCCACGTCATCGGCGCCCTGGGCACCCGGGCGAGCCGGGCGAGGGCGCGGGCGGGCCCGTCGGTGAGCCGCCCGTACGCCGCGCGCTGGAGCAGCCGGTACTTCAGCGGCAGGTGGTTGCGCATCGGTGAGCAGACCACCTGGGAGATCGGCGTGGTGGTGCCCGCGACCCGCGCGAGGTAGGAGTAGTGGACGTCCCCGGAGAGCAGCGTGATGCTGCGCGGGCCGTCCTCCCGCCGCGCGACCTCCAGCAGCGTGTCGGCGAGCGCGCGGAACGACGCCTCGAACGCGGCCCAGTGCTCCAGGTCGGCGCCCTGACGGATCTTCTCGCCGAGCCGGGCGAGGCGCTGTCCCCACGCGCCGCCCGCGATCGCCTCGTCGAAGGACTCCAGGTGGTGGATGGCGGCCGGCAGCAGGAACGGCAGCGAGGTGGCGACGATGAGGTGATCGACGTCGCCGCGGCACTGTTCCTGCACCCACGCCAGTTCGGCGTCGTCCAGCATCGACCGCCGGCCGTCGCGGAGCACCCGCCCGCAGCGGCTGTCCACCACGACGAGCCGCGTACGCCCGTAGTCGTGGGCATAGCTCCACCGGGTGCCGTCCGCCTGCTCGTCGGCGCGCTCGGCGAACTCGTCGACCACTCGCCCGGCGTCGCCGTCCGTCTCCAGCACCCTGCGGTAGACCGGGTCTCCGGCCCGCTCGGCCGCCGACATGTTGCCCAGATGCTGGTAGATCCAGTACGCCCCGAGCCCGCCGGTGATCCGGTCGTGCCACCAGGGCCGGGCGCGGATGTCGCGCAACCAGGTCTCGGAGGTGTTCCAGTCGTCCCGGATGTCGTGGTCGTCGAAGATCATCAGGCAGGGCACGGTGGACAGCAGCCACCGCACCATCGCGTCGTCGCTCCAGGCGAGCCGGTACAGCCTGGTGTACTCCTCGTAGTCGGCGATCTCCATGCCCGGCGCCTCGCCGGTGTCGCGGCGGGCCTCGATGAACTCCCGCATCTCCGGTCCGGTCTCGTCGGCGTAGACCTGGTCGCCGACCATCAGCAGCAGGTCGGGCCACTCGTGCCCGTCCGCGAGCCGCCGCGCGAACGCGCCGAGCACGTCCGGCCCGTGGACCTTCTCCACGCCGGGGGCGACGCGGCACGACCCGAAGGCGATCCGCCGCTCGTCGCCGGGCGCGGGGATCCGGATCCGGCTGGGCGGCGAGCCGGGCTCGGGCCAGACGGTCTCGCCGTCGAGCGCGACCGTGTACTCGGTGTCCGAACCGGGGGCCAGCCCCTCGATCTGGACGAGCGCGTAGTGGTGCCCGTGGACGGTGAACGTCGAGGCGGTCGCGTCCAGAATGCGCACGTCACACGGTTGGTCGGTCTCGAGCCAGATCGCGGCCGTATCCGGTCCGACGTGGCGGAGCAGGGGGCCGACGACGAGTTGGGTCATGGACGTATGGCTTACGCCACAACCGCCTTGGTCGTCCACTTCGGGGTGGTTCAGGCGGCGGTGACCTTCCACCAGACCAGTGCGTCCGCGGCGACCAGGCCCGATATCACCGGGACGCTGTAGAGCAGCGTCGCCGGTGTCGCGGCGGGGTCGCCGAGAAATATCGTGCACGATTCGAGGGCGGCGCCGACCGGCCAGTTCGCCGTGGACTTCGTCGTCTTGCAGGGAAGCCGTCCGCCCCCGAACAGGTCGAACAACATCAGCGAGTGCAACGGCCGGCCGGCCGTGTCCTGGAGCGCCACGTGGAGGCTGCCGTCGAGTTCGGTGGACTCCAGCGGAGCCCGGCCGGCGTTGCGGAACCGGATGCGCACGTAGTACGGCGTCATCTTCTTGTCCGCCGCCTTGAGGTCGTAGTCGGCGAGGTCGCCGATGCGGCCGCGCTCGACCTTCAGCGGCGACACCTCGATCTTTCGGCCGCCGCTGCCCCAGTCGACGACGTGCGCCTGCCCGAGGGCGAGGGGATGGGCCGAGGTGCCGGGTGTCGGCTTGGCCTTGACCAGGTGCTTCGCCCCGTCGCATCCGGTGACCGGGACCATGACCGCCACGGCCGCGACGGCGACCGGGAAAAGACTCCGGCGTGAAATCGGACCGGGCATCGCCCAAAGATAGCCGGATGGGCAGTCGGCCGGGAAAAGGTTCGGGGCGATACCCCTGTCGAAAGAAAGAGATATCGCCCCGAGTCGAGCTGATCAGGCGGCCGGTACCGCGGGTTTGACGGTCAGCCGGTCGGCGGCCGAGTCCGCGTCCACGACGACCTCGTCGCCGTCGCGGATCTCGCCCGACAGCAGCTCGCGGGCGAGCTGGTCGCCGATGGCGCTCTGCACGAGCCGGCGGAGCGGTCTCGCGCCGTACGCCGGGTCGTAGCCGGTCAGCGCCAGCCAGTCGCGGGCCGCGTCGGTCACCGTCAGCCTCAGCCGGCGGTCCGCCAGGCGCGCGGCGAGCCGGTCGACCTGGAGATCGACGATCTCCGTCAGCTCCTCGGTGGAGAGCGCGTCGAAGATGATCACATCGTCGAGGCGGTTGAGGAACTCCGGCTTGAAGTTCGCCCGTACCGCGCCCATCACGGCCTCGCGCCGAGCCTTGTCGTCGAGCGACTCCTCGACCAGGAACTGCGACCCGAGGTTCGACGTCATGATCAGGATCGTGTTGCGGAAGTCGACCGTACGGCCCTGGCCGTCGGTCAGCCGTCCGTCGTCCAGCACCTGCAGCAGCACGTCGAAGACCTCGGGATGGGCCTTCTCGACCTCATCCAGCAGCACGACGCAGTACGGCCGGCGGCGGACCGCCTCGGTGAGCTGGCCGCCCTCCTCGTACCCGACGTAGCCGGGAGGCGCGCCGACGAGCCGTGCGACGGAGTGCTTCTCGCCGTACTCGCTCATGTCGATGCGCACCATGGCCCGCTCGTCGTCGAACAGGAAGTCCGCCAGCGCCTTGGCCAGCTCGGTCTTGCCGACCCCGGTCGGGCCGAGGAACAGGAACGAGCCCGTGGGCCGGTCGGGGTCGGAGACACCCGCCCGCGCCCGGCGTACGGCGTCGGAGACGGCCCTGACGGCGCTCGACTGACCGATCAGGCGGCGGCCCAGCTCCTCCTCCATGCGCAGCAGCTTGGCCGTCTCACCTTCGAGGAGGCGTCCGGCCGGAATGCCGGTCCAGGCGGCGACCACCTCGGCCACGTCGTCGGCGGTGACCTCCCTCTTGACCATGGCGTTGGGGTTGTTGGCGGCCTCGGCCGCGGTCTCGAGCTCCTCCTGAAGCCGCTCGATCTCGACCGCGATGTCGCTCGGCGTCTTCCAGTCGCCGTCGAGCTGCGCCTGACGGAAGGCCTGCTCGCGCCGGCTCTCGGCCTCGTCGATGCGCTTCTTCAGCTCACCGACCTTGTTGAGCCCCTCCTTCTCCGCGTGCCAGCGGGCGTTCAGGTCGTTGAGCTGTTCTTTACGGTCGGCGAGCTCGGCCTTGATCCGTTCGAGCCGCAGCTGGGAGGGCTCGTCGGACTCCTTGCTGAGCTGGTGCTGCTCCATCTCCAGCCGGTCGACGACACGCTGGAGCTCGTCGACCTCGACCGGCCGCGAGTTGATCTCCATGCGCAGCCGGGACGCGGCCTCGTCGATCAGGTCGATCGCCTTGTCCGGCAGGAACCGGGCGGTGATGTACCGGTCGGAGAGCGCCGCGGCGGCGACGAGCGCCGCATCGGTGATCACCACCTCGTGGTGTGCCTCGTACCGGCCCTTGAGCCCGCGCAGGATCGCCACGGTGTCCGTGACCGTCGGCTCGCCGACGAAGATCTGCTGGAACCGGCGCTCCAGCGCCGGGTCCTTCTCGATCCGCTCGCGGTATTCGTCCAGCGTGGTCGCGCCGATCATGCGCAGCTCGCCGCGGGCCAGCATGGGCTTGAGCATGTTGCCCGCGTCCATCGAACCCTCGGCCGCGCCCGCGCCGACCACGGTGTGCAGCTCGTCGATGAAGGTGACGATCTGCCCGTCGCTCTGCTTGATCTCGTTCAGGACCGCCTTGAGGCGCTCTTCGAACTCACCGCGGAACTTCGCACCCGCGACCATCGCGCCGAGGTCCAGCGCGACGAGCCGCTTGTTCTTCAGCGTGTCCGGCACGTCGCCGTCGACGATGCGCTGGGCGAGGCCCTCGACCACTGCGGTCTTGCCCACGCCCGGCTCGCCGATCAGCACCGGGTTGTTCTTCGTGCGCCGCGACAGCACCTGCACGACGCGGCGGATCTCGTTGTCACGGCCGATGACCGGGTCGAGCCGGCCCGCCTGGGCCTGCTCGGTCAGGTCGACGCCGTACTTTTCCAGCGCCTGGTAGGTGTCCTCGGGGTTCTCGTTCGTCACGCGGGCGTTTCCGCGGACCCTGGGGAACGCCTCCAGCAGGGCGTCGGGGGTCGCGCCGGCCGCACGCAGCAGCTTCGCGACCGGCCCGCCGTCGGCCGCCAGGGCCACGAGCAGGTGCTCGGTCGAGATGTAGTCGTCCTCGAGCTGCCTGGCGCGGTTGGCCGCGGTGTTCAGCACCACCAGCAGCGCCCGCGAGGTCTCCGGCGCGCCGACGGTGGCGCCCGCGGCCTTCGGCAGCGCGGCGATCTGCTCCTCGGCCTGGCGGCGCAGCGCCTGCGGATCGGCGCCGACCTCCTTGAGCAGCCGCTGCACGGTGCCCTCGCCCTGCGACAGCAGCGCGACGAGCAGATGAGCGGGATCGACGTGGGGGTGCCCCTCGGTCGCCGCCCGCCGCAGGGCGGCGGAGAGCGCTTCTTGACTTTTCTCGGTCCGTTTGTAGTCCACTTATTCCTCCCCGCGTGAGCGCCACACGACCACACTCGTCTGACGGATCGGCACCAGCTCGGCGCCGGCCGTCGACTCGGGGGTGTTCTTCAGCCGGGCGAGCCGGGCGGCCACCGCTCGGGTGGACTCCAGCTCGTTGCCCAGCTCCTCGACCAGCCCCCTGAGCCGCGCGACCTCGGCCCGTAGGGCCTCGGACTCACGCTGCAGGTCGAGGATGTGCTTGATGCCGGCCAGATTGATGCCCTCGTCCTGGGACAGCCGCTGGATCTCTCGCAGCAACACGATGTCGCGCATGGAGTAGCGGCGGCCACGGCCGGAGGTGCGGCCCGGCGAGACCAGACCCATCCGGTCGTACGTACGGAGCGTCTGTGGGTGCATCCCGGACAGCTCCGCGGCAACGGAGATCACGTAGACCGGGCTGTCGTCGCCGAAAGGGTCCATGAGGTTCACTCCTCTCGCGCCATCCGGATCAAGTCGCTCCGTACGCCGTCACCACCGAGGCTGCCGGACATCTTCTCCAGCGCCTCGCGGGTGGTGTCATCGATCTCGCTGGGAACCTGCACGTCGACGGTGACGAGCAGGTCGCCCCGGCTTCCGTCGCGCCGTGGGGCGCCCTGGCCGCGGACCCGCAGCACCCGCCCGTTGGGCGTGCCCGCCGGGATCCGCACGGTCTTGGGCTGGCCGCGGTGGATCGGCACCTTGATCTCGGCGCCGAGCGCGGCCTCCGGGAAGGTGACCGGCACCTTCAGCGTGAGGTTGTCGCCCGTGCGGCCGAAGACCTTGTGCGGCTTGACGTGCACGACGACGTACAGGTCGCCGTTCGGTCCGCCGTTCTCTCCCGGCGCGCCCTTGCCCTTGATCCGGATGCGCTGCCCGTCGTGCACTCCCGCCGGGATGCGCGCCTGGATCGTGTGCGTGCTCTGCGCACGGCCGCTGCCGTAGCACGTGGTGCACGGGTCGTCGACGACCAGGCCACGGCCGTGGCACTCGCGGCAGGGCTCGGAGAAGGCGAATCCGCCGGCGTTGCGGCTCTCCTGTCCGGTGCCTTCGCAGCGGGGGCAGACCCGGGGGACCGTGCCGGCCTTGGCACCGGTCCCCCGGCAGGTCGGGCAGGCCGCCTCGCTGGTCAGCCGGAGCGGGACCGTACGGCCGTCGAGCGCCTCACCGAACGTCATCGTGATCTCCGACTCGACGTCGGAGCCACGGCGCGGCCGCTGGGTCGTCTGGCGGCGGCCGAACAGCCCGCCGAACAGGTCGCCGATGCGTTCGCCCGTGCCACCCGTGGGGGTGCCCGTGCCCGTGTTCCCGAACAGGTCGCCCAGGTCGAAGCCGAACCCGCCCTGGGCGCCTCCACGGGGACGCGCCCCGCCGAACAGGCTGCGAGCCTCGTCGTACTCCTTGCGCCGTTTCTCGTCCGACAGCACGTCGTACGCCTCGGAGATGTCCTTGAACTTCTCCTCGGACTCCGAGTCGCCCTTGTTGGCGTCCGGGTGGTACTGGCGAGCGAGCTTGCGGTATGACTTCTTGATCTCGTCCTGGGTGGCGGTCTTCGTAACACCGAGGACCTTGTAGTAGTCCTTCTCCAAATAGTCCTTGGTGCTCACCGGCGCCCCTTACCTCGTTTCTTGTCGCTCGTTCGTCAGTCCTCGTCGGCCGTGTCGGCCTTGGGCGGTGTCTCGGCCTCGGCGCCCTCGGCCTCGGCCGTCTCCGGTGGCTCCGGCTCCTCCTGCTCGGCCGGCCCTGCCTGCTCGGCCGGCTCGGCGTCACCGCCCGGCTCGGCCACGGCGACGCGGGCCGGCCGGAGGATCCGCTCGCCGATGCCGTAGCCGGGCTGCAGGATCTGCACGGCCGTCGGCTCGGTGACGTCGGCGGAGTAGGAGTGCATGAGCGCTTCGTGGATGTTCGGGTCGAATGGTTCGCCCGGAGCGCCGAACGCCTGCAGTCCCAGCTTGCCGACAATGCCCTCGAGCCCCTCGGCGACCTGCTTGAACCCGCCGTTCAGCTCGTCGTGTTCACGGGCCCGCCCGATGTCGTCGAGCACCGGCAGCAGCTCGGTCAGGACGTTCGCCAGCGCCTGTTCGCGCACCGTCACCCGGTCGCGCTCGACCCGCTTGCGGTAGTTGGAGTACTCCGCCTGAAGCCGTTGCAGGTCAAGCGTGCGCTCGGCCAGTTGCTTCTTGATGTCCGCGATCTCCTCGCTCTCCGCGGCCGGCGGAGCGCTCGGGGCGGCCTCGGGAGCCGGCTCCGCCGGCTCCCGGACCTTGCCCGTCTGAGGATCGATGCGCCGCTTGTCGCGGATCACCGGGCCCTCGCGCTCCTCGGCGTCGTCACGACGCTCCGTCACGCTTCCTCCTTGCCTAGCGGCTCATCGGGCAGCGAAAGGAGGCTGCGACTCACGCCGCGCCGCCTTCGCGCTTGTCCTTGTCGTCGTCCACGATCTCGGCGTCGACGACCTCGTCCTCCTGGGCCGCACCGCCCTGGTCGGCGGTGGCACCCTCCGGGGCACCCTCGCCGGGCTGGTTCTGGGCGTACATCGCGGCGCCCATCTTCTGGCTGACCTGGGCGAGCTTCTCCGACGCCGAGCGGATCGCGTCGATGTCGGTGCCCTCGAGGGTCTTCTTGACCTCGTCCAGCGCCGTCTGCACCTCGGTCTTGACCTCGGCCGGGATCTTCTCGTCGTTCTCACCGAGGAACTTCTCGGTGGAGTAGGCGAGCGTGTCGGCGTTGTTGCGGGTCTCGGTCTCCTCGCGGCGCTTGCGGTCCTCCTCGGCGTACTGCTCCGCCTCGCGCATCATCTTGTCGATGTCGTCCTTGGGCAGCGCCGAGCCGCCCGTGATGACCATCGACTGCTCCTTGCCGGTGCCGAGGTCCTTCGCGCCGACGTTCACGATGCCGTTGGCGTCGATGTCGAAGGTGACCTCGATCTGCGGCACGCCGCGGGGCGCCGGGGGCAGGCCCGTCAGCTGGAAGGTGCCGAGCTTCTTGTTGTACGCCGCGATCTCGCGCTCGCCCTGGTAGACCTGGATCTCCACGGACGGCTGGTTGTCATCGGCGGTGGTGAAGACCTCCGACCGCTTGGTCGGGATCGTGGTGTTCCGCTCGATGATCTTGGTGAAGATGCCGCCCTTGGTCTCGATGCCCAGGCTCAGCGGGGTCACGTCGAGCAGCAGGACGTCCTTGACCTCGCCCTTGAGCACGCCGGCCTGCAGGGACGCGCCGACCGCGACGACCTCGTCGGGGTTGACGCCCTTGTTGGCCTCCTTGCCGCCGGTCAGCTCCTTGACCAGGTCGGCCACGGCGGGCATACGGGTCGAGCCGCCGACGAGCACGACGTGGTTGATGTCGCTGACGTTGATGCCGGCGTCCTTGACCACCTGCTGGAACGGCGTCTTGCACCGGTCGAGCAGGTCGGAGGTCATCTTCTGGAACTCCGCCCGGGTGAGCTTCTCGTCCAGGTGGAGCGGGCCCTCGGAGGACGCCGTGATGTACGGCAGGTTGATGCTCGTCTCCGAAGAGCTGGACAGCTCGATCTTGGCCTTCTCCGCGGCCTCACGGAGCCGCTGCAGCGCCATCTTGTCCTTGGACAGGTCGACGCCGTGAGCGTTCTTGAACTTGGTGACCAGCCAGTCGACGACCTTCTGGTCCCAGTCGTCACCGCCGAGGTGGTTGTCGCCGTTGGTCGCCTTCACCTCGACGACGCCGTCGCCGACCTCGAGGAGGGAGACGTCGAAGGTGCCACCACCGAGGTCGAAGACGAGGATCGTGGCCTCGCCCTCCTTCTCCAGGTGGTAGGCCAGCGCCGCGGCGGTCGGCTCGTTGATGATGCGCAGGACGTTGAGGCCCGCGATCTGGCCGGCCTCCTTGGTGGCCTGCCGCTGGTGGTCCGAGAAGTACGCCGGGACGGTGATCACCGCGTCGGTGATCTTCTCGCCCAGGTAGGCCTCAGCGTCGCGCTTGAGCTTCTGCAGCACGAAGGCGCTGATCTGCTGAGGAGTGAAGTCCTTGTCGTCGATCTTCTGCTTCCAGTCGGTGCCCATTTCGCGCTTGACCGACCGGATGGTGCGGTCGACGTTGGTCACCGCCTGGCGCTTGGCGACCTCGCCGACGAGAACCTCACCGTTCTTGGCGAAGGCGACGACGGACGGCGTGGTCCTCGACCCCTCCGCGTTGGCGATGACGGTGGGCTCGCCACCCTCCAGGATCGCGACGACCGAGTTGGTCGTCCCAAGGTCGATACCGACCGCTCGTGCCATGAGTTGGTTCCTCCGACTGTGCTCTCTTGTCCATGAAGCTGAGTCCAGCAGACGCAAGGGTGCCCGAGCCGCAGCGGCTTGTCAAATGACTTGAGTCTGTCTCACTCAACTTTGCTGACTGGTTCAACGAGGGGACGCGCCGCGATGTTCCCGTGTAACGACAGAGAATTTCCGACCACTTCGTGATGGATTGTTCGTCGAACCGGGAGAGCGAGTGGATGACGACGATGTGGACGAGGACAAGGAGCGGTTCGCGGCCATGTACGACGCCTGCCGCATGCGCGTGTGGGCGTACGCCGTGAGCCGCGTCGGAGCTCAGGCCGCCGACGAGGTGGTGAGCGAGACCTTCATGGTGGCCTGGAGGCGCTTCGCCGAGATGCCGGCGGCGTCACTGCCGTGGCTGCTCGGGGTCGCGCGGAACGTGATCCGCGACTCCGCGCGCGCCCAGGTACGCCGTGACTCTCTCGCGGCCGAGCTGCGCCGGTGGACCGAGGAGGCCACCGCGGACGTCGCCGATGGCGTCGTCGACCGGCTGACGTTGCTGCGGGCGCTGACGGAGCTGTCGGACGCCGACCGTGAGGTGCTCACACTCATCGCCTGGCAGGGCCTCGCGCCCCGCGAGGCCGCGCGCGTCCTCGGGTGCACCACGCCCGCCCTGCGCGTACGGCTGCACCGGGCGCGTAAACGGCTGGCCGAGGCCGCGCAGACCTCTTCGGGGCGTGGCCGCCGCGCCGTGGACTCGATCGAGATGGGGTTGTCGTGATGGACGACATCATGAAGGACCTGGCCGCGAGCCGTCCCGCCCACCTCGGCGGGGACGGCGCGGTGGACGAGGAGACCCGCCGCCACGAGCTCGCCAGGGCATGGTCGCAGCCTCGCGCGGCCGCGCGGCGACGGCG
>NZ_JBHLZP010000202.1:0-13705 GCF_042429965.1 Actinoallomurus acaciae | reverse complement strand
CGCAGCGTCTCCGCGTCGTACCCGTCCGGGCCGGGGAGGTCGCCGAGGCCGACGGCCAGCACGGCGTCGGCCTCGAGCCCGGCGGGGGAGGGCAGCGTGAGCGTCTCGCCCTCGGCACCGGTCATGCCGAGCCTGCCGAGCATGGGGGCCAGCACGTCGGCGAAGGACTCCGGGCCGGGGGCCGGCACCGGTCCGTCGGCGCTCCGGGCGACGCCGATCACGACGCGGTCCACGGGCGGCGACCCCGTCGCCGAGTTGCTCACGGTCAGGGCGGTCACGTCAGTGTCCTCTTCTCTCGTGGTCAGGAGCGGCCCGGGACGGCCACGGCGGCCGGCGGCTGCGACACCGCCCGGCCTCGGCGGCGCGTCAAGCCGACACCGATGAGGACGACCACCATCCCCGCGGCGACGCGGAGGCTGATGGGCTCACCGAGGACGACGGCGCCCAGCGCCACCGACACGACCGGCAGGAGGTAGCCGACCGTCGCGGCGCTGGTCGCGCCCTCGTCGGCGATGATCCGGTAGGTCAGGTGGAAGGTGATGCCCGTGGCGAAGATCCCGAGGATGACGACCGCGGCCAGGCCGGTCCAGCGGACGTGGACGGGCGTCAGGCCGCCGGCCGGGAACGTCAGCGCGGTCAGCGCGGTCGCGGCGATGAGCTGCGCCGAGGACAGAGAGATGGTGGCGAACCCCTTGCCGACGAGGTTGCGGCCCATGTAGGCGAAGCCGACCGCGTAGCTCGCCGCCGCGGCGACGATGGCGAGGGCGCCCCATCCGACGTGCCCCGTCCGCTGCCACGGGGCGAAGATCAGCACCACCCCCGCGAACCCCAGGAGGAGCCCGCCCAGGCGTACGGCGCGGACCCCGCGCTCCGAGCCGATGGCGATGCCGATCAGCAGGGACCACAGCGGCGTCGTCGCGTTCAGCACCCCGGCCACCCCGGAGTCGACCGTCTGCTCGCCGACGCTGAACATCGCGAAGGGCAGCGCGTTGCAGAACAGCGCGGCCACGATGATGTGGCCCCAGGTCGCACGGCCGTACGGGAGCCGCCGCCCGGCCTTCAGGCACACGGCCAGCAGCGCGAGCGACCCGAACACGCAGCGGGCGAGGGTGACCTGCACCGGAGCCAGGGCGTCCAGCGCCAGCTTGATCCACAGGAAGGTCGATCCCCACAGCAGGGCGAGAACCCCGACCCGGGCCACCGCCCAGACCCTGCCACCGCTCATGTTCCCTCTCCTCCCGAAGCCGTTCGTCCATGAACGATGCCCTGGGCCGATCTGGTAGCACAATCGAATGATTATGGACATCGATTAAGCTGACCTACATGCTCGACGTGAGGCGGATGCAGATCCTGCGGGCGGTCGTGACAAGCGGATCGGTGACCGCCGCGGCGGCCCACCTCGGTTACACCCCATCCGCCATCAGCCAGCAGATCGCCGTGCTGGAGCGCGAGGCCGGGACCGTCCTGCTCGAACGCGTGGGCCGTGGCGTACGGCCGACGGCGGCGGGCCGGCTCCTCACCGAACATGCCGCGATCATCAGCCAGAACCTCGCCGAGGCGGAGACGGCCCTGGCCGACCTGCGCGCCGGTCGTACCGGCCGGCTGTCGATCCGCTACTTCACCTCGGTCGGCCCGGGCCTGGTGGCGCCCGCGCTGGCCCGGCTCCGCGACGAGCACCCGGGCGTGCAGATCGACCTCCGGCTGATCGAATCCGAAGAGCCGCTGCCGGAGGTGGAGAGGGGCAGCGCGGATCTCGCCCTGGTCGTCGGGCCGGGCGGCGAGGATCTCGCGGGCATCCGCCTGATCCACCTCCTCGACGACGCCTACCACGCGGTGCTGCCCGCCGGGCACCCGCTCGCGGGGCGACGCACGATCGACCTGGCCGACCTGGCCGGCCAGAACTGGATCGGCAGCGAACCACCGGGTCCCTGCCTCGACGTCGTGCTCGACGCCTGCGCCGCGGCCGGGTTCAGCCCGAACTTCGTGGCCAGGAGCGAGGACTACGCCACCGCGCAGGGTTTCGTCGCGGCCGGTCTGGGAGTCGGGCTGATCCCCCGGCTCGGGCTGGACCGCCGCCGTGCCGGTGTCGTCGTCCGCAGGGTGCGCGGACCGGAGCCGGTGAGAACGATCCACGCGGCGGTGCGCGAGGTCGCGCTGGCCCAGTCCGCGCTGCGCACCCTCGTCGAGGCCCTCCGCGAGGCCGCGAAACAGTAGGCCCGGAGGCGATTTTCCGCGTCCGATCATCTTTACCCGGCGCCTCCGATGCTCGGTCGGCTCCCCGGGTTCGTGTGACAACGGTCACGGCGGAAAGGTCGATAACCCAATGAACCTCGGTGCCATTACCGGACATCGGACTAATTGAGTCAGTAAGCAACCGGGGAGGTTTTACTCGTGCAGTTCAATCGTCTGCGTACGACCGCTGCTCTGGCCTGTGGCGGCGGGATGGTCGCCCTCGTCCTGACCGGATGCAACACCGACGGTAAGGCGTCGACGGCGTCCGGTTCGTCGGCGAAGACGGCACCGGCCGCCCACGACACCCATGGCAAGAAGGCGGAGGTGGCGTACGCGGGTCAGGGTGAAACGCCGAGTTGCATGGCATCCGAACTCAAGGCTGATCTGCAGCTTCAGCCGCCCCGATCCGAGCAATCGGAAAAGGTCATCGCCACGCTGATCCTCACCAATCGGTCGGGCGAAAGCTGCTATCTTCCGGCCGGCTGGGCGCTGCTCGGGAAGGGCGGAAAGTACAACTACACGACTATTCCCGCGACCCGGGTGAGCTATCCCGGCGCCGGCCGGACCATTACGCTGCGGCCCGGGGGTTCGGCCTTCGCCGGAACCAGGTGGCACTTCGAAAAGGGCTGCCCCGGCGGCATCACCGACGGCTTCGGCGTCGCCTGGCACAGCTCCTGGATCCCGCTCACCTACCACGGTCTCGACGACGGCTACCAGCCGCCGATCTGCGACAGCCTCACCCTGGGCACCCTCCAGCCCACCATGAACGGCGTCAACTTCACCTGACCCGTCCCGAGCGGGACACGGGGCGCCGGGACCGTGAGAGTTCCCGATCCCGGCGGACCGTGGGTTTCGGCGACCACATCGCGTCAACGCGGAATGGTTCGGGCCTCCGGTCGGTTGTCCCACCCCGGGGTCGGTCACGTTCTCGGGCGCCGGGACCGGCCCCCGACGCCCGCGTCCAAGGAAGGGTTCTCCCTACGTGACGACGACTTCGGCCGCACCCGTCAAGGGGGTCGGTTTCCGGTCGGAGCGCGGGCCTGTGCTCGCGGCTCTCATGCTCAGTACCGGTCTGGTGGCGCTGGACAGCACGATCATCGCCACGGCGGTGCCGTCCGTCGTCGGTGATCTCGGCGGGTTCTCCCAGTTCCCCTGGCTGTTCTCGATCTACCTGCTGACCCAGGCCGTCACCGTGCCGCTGTACGGGAAGTTCGCCGACGTCGTCGGGCGCAGGCCGGTGATGTTCTTCGGCATCGGCGTGTTCCTCCTCGGCTCGGTGCTGTGCGGGTCCGCGTGGAACATGCCGGCACTGATCGCCTTCCGCGCCGTGCAGGGGGTCGGCGCGGGCGCCGTGCAGCCGATGAGCATGACGATGGTCGGCGACATGTACACGGTGGAGGAGCGGGCCCGGGTCCAGGGGTACCTCGCGAGCGTCTGGGGGATCGCCGCCGTGGTCGGGCCGACCCTCGGCGGCGTCTTCTCCCAGTACGTCTCGTGGCGCTGGATCTTCTTCGTCAACCTGCCGCTGGGCGCGGTCGCGGCCTGGATGCTCGCCCGCCGGTTCAAGGAGAAGGTGACGCGGCGCACGCACACGATCGACTACGCGGGCGCGGTCCTGCTGACCGGCGGCTGCTCGCTGATGATCCTCGGGCTGCTCGAGGGCGGTGTCTCGTGGGGCTGGGCGTCCGTGACGAGCTGCGGGGTCTTCGTCGTCGGCGCGGCGATGCTCGCCGGGTTCGTGCTGGTCGAGCGCAGGGCGGCCGAGCCGATCCTGCCGCTCTGGGTCTTCGGCCGCCGTGTGCTCACCGGCGGCAACCTCTCGGCGGTCGTGGTCGGCGCCGTCATGATCGGGCTCAGCTCGTACGTGCCGACCTACGCCCAGGCCGTGCTCGGCACCGGAGCGCTGCTGGCCGGGTTCGTGCTGGCCGCGCTCTCGGTCGGCTGGCCGCTCACGGCGACCTTCTCCGGCCGCCTCTACCTGCGCGTCGGCTTCCGCGACACCGGGCTCACGGGCAACGTGATCCTGGTCGCGGGCACCGCGCTCTGCCTCCTGCTCGACACCCGCTCGCACGTGTGGGAGGTCGCGGCGGTCTGCTTCCTCGTCGGCATGGGACTCGGCCTGATGGCCAGCCCGATCCTCGTCGCCGCGCAGTCGGTCGTCGGCTGGGAGCGCCGCGGCGTCGTGACCGGGATCAACATGTTCAGCCGCTCACTCGGCAGCGCCGTCGGCGCGGCGGTGTTCGGCGCGATCGCCAACGCGACCCTCGCGGACCGCTTCGCGCACCCGCCGGCCGCGCTCGTCGGGCGGCTGCCCAAGAGCGTCGACGCGTCGAGCCTCGCGCTCACCGGACACGGTGACACGGGCGCCCCGGGCGTGCGGGCGTTCGTCCGCGACGGCCTGTACGGCGCGGCGCACCACGTCTTCGTCGCACTCGTCGTCGTGGCGGCCCTGGGCGTGGCGGCGTTGCTGCTCATGCCGAGGAGGATCGACCGTACGGCGGGCGACGACCGAGGTGCCGCCTCCCCCGTACCCGGTGAATGCAGTTCGTCCGAGACGATGGCCGACCCGGGGGAGACGGGCAAACTCATTTAACCGTCAACTACCGCGCCGTCGCCACATGATCGACGCGACGAGATTCTACAGACATGTAAAAATTGGATGCGTGGACACCTGCGCGGGCAGGCTCTTCGCCCGTCTCAGGGCGTGGTGGACGTCTGTTCGGCGGCCTTCGCGAAATCGTGGATCAGGTCGGTCTCGGTTCCGGTGAGCCACACGGGTGCGCAGTCCAGAGGGGGCAGGCCCGACACGGGCACGGTGACGACATGGGGGTCGTCCGTACGCAGCGACGTCATGGTCAGGTGTACGAGCTCGCCTTCGGCGACCAGCATGATCGCCTCTTCGAGGGACGCGGAGGCGCTGATGGGCATCCTGCGCAGCGGGCGTCCTGCGGGGGTTCGCGCCGGTATCCAGAGGTCGGCGAACCGTGCCGGGAAGTCGCTCGGATAGAGGATGTCGTAGTCGGCCAGCTGTTCGGCGTCGATGACGGCTCGGCGGGCCAGCGGGTGCCCCGCAGCGACCAGCACGGCACGTTCGTCGCGCAGCAGTGTCGGCCCGATGCGAAACTCCGGGGCGTCCCGGAGGGCGGGGTCGGAGGGCAGCCAGCCGACGAACACGTCGACCGGCCAGTTCTCCTGCCAGCGAGCCGGGTCGGTGTTGGGATGCGTGGACCGCACCACGGCGCACTGCGGGCGCAGCCGTTCGAACGCCCCGATCAACCGTGGTGCGATGTCCGCCGGGACGCTCGTCGCGACGCCGACCCGGAGGAACTCATGGCTCGCGGATCGCCGGGCCCGGCGGATCGCCTGGTCCATCCGTTCGTAGGCCGGCCGGATCTCGGCCAGCAACTGCTCGCCCAAGGGCGTCAGCCGCACCCGCCTGCTCGTGCGTTCGAACAGCGGAGCGCCGATCCGGCGTTCGAGCGCGCGCACCGCCTGGCTGACCCGGGGAGTGCTGACGCGCAGGCGCTCGGCGGCGCGGCCGAAGTGCAGGTCCTCGGCCACCGCCAGGAACGCCTCGATCTCCCGCATCTCCATGCGGCCATTATGTCGTCCTGCTTAACGATCGTGGCGGAACCCGGCATTGATCCCCACGGGCCCACCGGGAAGCCTCGAAGTGTTATGGGACTCGAAGAACACCTGCCTGGCGGCTTTCTCCTCACAACGGTCGAGAAGGTGCTCGGCCACGCGCGCAAGTCGTCGATGTGGCCGATGACGTTCGGCCTCGCGTGCTGCGGCATGGAGCTGATGGCCGTCGGCGATCCTCGTCACGACTTCTCGCGGTTCGGCATGGAACGTCCGTCGGGCAGCCCCCGGCAGGCCGACCTGATGGTCGTGGCGGGCCGCGTCAGCCAGAAGATGGGCCCGGTTCTGCGGCAGCTCTACGACCAGATGGCAGCGCCACGATGGGTGATCGCCATGGGCGTGTGCGCGTCGTCGGGCGGCATGTTCAACAACTACGCGGTCGTCCAGGGCGTCGACCACATCGTCCCGGTCGACATCTACCTGCCCGGCTGCCCGCCGCGGCCGGAGATGCTGCTGGACGCGATCGTCAAGCTGCACGACAAGGTGGGGAACGAGAAACTCGGCGCCCACCGGCGCGCGCAGATCGTCGCGGAGGAGCGGGCCCGGCTCACCGAGCTTCCGATGATCGACCTGCCGTTGAAGGTGGAGTCCGGATGACCGGTGGCAACCACCGCGACACGTCGGGCGCCGGGGCGGGAGTGGGAGCCTCCGGGCGGGCGAACGGCCCCGCGTGGCCGAACATGAGCAGGAGCACGACCGCCGCGAAGGCGACGCTCAGCACGATCAGCGTCAGTCCCACGGGGTTCCGCGGGTTGTAGACGTATCGGTTCGTCCCCCACCGGCTCCGCCTGAAGACCGGCTCGTCGTCGTCGAATCCCACATCAGGGACGGTAATCGAGATTCACGGTGCGGCGTCCCGCCGGGCCGGGCGGCGCCGGTGTCAGCCGACGTATGCGGCGATGACCCGCGCGCACTCCAGCGACTCGGTGTGCGCGGTGTCCACCTCCAGGTCGTACTTCACGCCCTGATGCACCAGGTCGGCCTGTCGTGCGGCCATCCCCGGGACCCGGTCACCTCGCGCGATCTCGCGACCCGCGGCGACCGCGCCGTCGCATCGGACCCCGACCCACAGCACGTCCAGCCGGCCGAGCGCCTCCCGCCACCGCCGCTGGGAGTCCGCTCCGCCGAGGAAGACCTCATCGACGATGACCCCCGCCCCGCCACGGGCCATCGCGGCGACGCCCTCGATCCACGCGGCCTCCAGCCGCCGGAACTCCGGACCGACGCCGACCTCCCCGTCCGCGCTGATCGGAACGTCCGAGACGCGAACGGCCAGGGGCATCGCCTGGACCAGCGTGTCGACGCCCAGCGACAGCCATGCGCCCGGCAGCACGGACTGCAGACAGCGGGCGAGCCCGGACTTCCCGGAGCTGGACCCGCCGTTGAGGACGATCACCTGGGTCATGCCGCCACTCTACGGAGCCCCCGAGGACTCCGGCTCGATCGCTCCGGGCGGACCCGTACCGGCGGTGGGCGGGCCGCCACCGCCGGCCCGGACCACCGGCCCCGGCGTCGCCTCCAGCAGGGCGGGTCGCGGAACGGCGCCGCGTTCGAGATCTTTGCGTGAACGTTCCCCGGAGACGGCAGGCCGCCCCGCGGGTGCGGGGCGGCCTGCCGTGAGGGCGCCGTGTCGGTCGTGGGATGTCTCAGCCGGGTTCGGGTGGTGTGTGTCTCAGCTCGTCGCGGGCCATGCGTTCGACCAGGACGGGCACGAACTCGCGGATCGGACTGCCATCGAACCGGTGGTGGATGGCGTTCACGGTCGCGTCGACCCGACTGGGGGAGACGTGGCCGGCGAAGGATCGGGAGAGGCGGTCGGTGACATGGTCGAGGGCGTGCCGTTCACGAAGGGTGTCGGCGCTCACGAAGACCTCCGTTCCTGTGCCGTGGCGTCCTCGCCCGCAGGGTTACCCCGATGAACCCGCGTGACACGGGGAGATCGCGACGTTCTGCGCGGCCGTCCCGGAGGGCCCGTTCGCCTGGATCGCGACGCTCGCGAGCGACATCACCAGGGCGACGTCGGACTCGGTGTCGATGCGCACGCGGACCCAGTCGTCGCCGGGCGTGACCGCCACCCGGCCGGACTTGAGGAGCACGTCGCCGAGGCGGGCGATGACCGGTCGCGTGAGATGGACCGCGGCCTCGGCGCCGCCGTGCAGGTGGACGATCTGCGCTCCCACCCGCTGTGCCGGCGAGAACCCGGTGCCCACGCCGCACTCGGCCCGGCCGGCGCGTACCGCGGGCCAGGCGTCCAGCTGCGCCGTGAGGCGTCCGGCGAGGGAGCCGGCGGACTG
Organism: Actinoallomurus acaciae; assembly: GCF_042429965.1. Lineage (NCBI taxonomy): Bacteria > Bacillati > Actinomycetota > Actinomycetes > Streptosporangiales > Thermomonosporaceae > Actinoallomurus > Actinoallomurus acaciae. The sequence continues at coordinate 5,537 of NZ_JBHLZP010000202.1, read as the reverse complement.
ATCGAGTGTCTTCACGACATGCATATTTGTCGGACAAGGACCATGATCGGAAGTGGTTCGGCCGAAATTGGTATCGGTCTGGCCATCCGCCCGCCATCCGCTGTTTCCCTCCCGCACCCGTCCGTATGCCGAGCAGGGACCGGTAGGCTGCGCGAATGCTTGATCATGGTGAGGTTCCCCGGCCGGCACGCGACGCGGTGCGCGAGATCTACACCGCCGAGCGGGCGGCGACGCTGGAGTACTCCCCGGACCTCGACGGGCTGGCCGACCCCGGTGAGGTCGTCTGGGCGTGGGTGCCGTACGAGGAGGACCCCGAGCGCGGGAAGGACCGGCCGCTGCTCGTCGTCGGCCGCCACCGGCGGCGGCTGCTCGCCATGATGCTGTCGAGCCGCCGCCACGACGACTCCGACGACTGGCTCGACCTGGGCTCGGGCACCTGGGACCGCGAGGGCCGGGACTCCTATCTGCGGCTGGACCGCGTGTTCGCCCTCGATGAGGACGACATCCGCCGGGAGGGCGCGGTACTGGACCCCGAGCGGTTCGCCGAGGTCGCGGCGGTGCTCATCCGGCTGCACGGCTGGAAGCCCACCCGACCCCAGAACTGACGCCGCCCGGGTCCGGCGCTCACGGGAGGGCCGGACCCGGGGACGCGCGGCGGCTCAGCGGTGCTGCAGCGCGTCGAGCGCGACCGCCTGCGCGATGATGAGCCGGCGGTCCAGACGCTGGTCCTTGATGTCGACGACGTACCGGTCGCGCAGACCGAACTTCTTGTCCACGCTGAACGTCTCCTGCCCGTCCGCGGTGAAGTCGAAGTGGTACGGCCAGGCGAACGGCAGGCTGTCGACGTACGGGATGAAGTCCCACACCCGGCGCAGGATCGCGACGGCCTTGTTGCGCTCGGAGCCGGTGGTCGTCCCCAGCCCCGGCTGCTCCAGGTGCCAGGTCGAGGAGAGCAGCGACGCCTTGAAGTCCTTGCGGAACACGCCGATCGGCCGTCCCTGCGGATCGGTCACGTCGTAGGCCGAGGCGAGGTCGAGCCGCTTGCGGGCCTTGAAGCCGAACAGGGCGTGCTGCTTGGTGTCGTCGGTGTAGATCGTCACCTGTTCCTTGAACGCCATGCGCTTCTGCTGTGCGAAGGCGACGAGCTCGCCCTCGGACCCGTCCGCCGCCTCGGTGTGCACCTCGTACTGGTTGACCATGAGCCGCACGCGCTGCCGGATGAGCAGGCGCTGCTGGGTCTGGAGCGTCTCGAAGTCCATCGGGTATCCCGTTCTCGCGGTGTCGAAGGCGAGAAAAGGTACACGAATGGTAAAGAACTCGCGTTGTCGCCGGAAGTGCCGGGTCAGCCCGCCTCTTCCGGGTCGGTCGCGGTCGGCGTGGGCGTCGGGGTCGGCGTCCTGCGCGTCGGCGTGGGTGTGGGGGTCGGTGTCGGGGACCGGGTGGGCCGGGAGGTCGGCCGCGGTTTCGTGGCGCTCGACCCCCGGCGCCCGCCGCCGGAGGAGTAGTCCGTCTGCTGCGCCTGGCCTCCGCTGCCGGAGCCGCCGCCGTTCCCGCCGCCGCAGATTCCCTGCTGCGCCTTGCTGTAGGTCTCGTCGGCCGCCTCGACGGCCGCCTTCGCGGCCTCGAGCTGCGCGCGTGCGTCGGTGTCGTCGAGACGCGCGAGGACCTTTCCGGCCCGTACCTTGTCGCCGGGGGCGACGTCGATCTTCGTGACCGTTCCCGACGTGCCGAACACCAGGTCACGCGTGTCGGCGCTCTGGATGGTCCCGGCCGCGCCGGCGGTCGCGGTGACGTCGCCGCGCAGAACCGTCGCCTGTGTGACGGCACGCGCGGGCGAGTCGCCGACCGCCACCAGCCCGCTCGCGAGGGCGACGACCGCGCCGGCGGCGATCCAGGGGGGTTTGCGTAGATCGCGTATGGTGGACCGGTTCACGGATCGAGATCCTCGTGGCCGAAGGTGACGGTGACCCGAGTCTGGCCTGAGAGTTTCCTGAACGACACCTGCCCGTCGCCGGCCCCCCGGTTCGGGCGGTATGTCACCGGCCAGGACATCTACCGTAAAAGGCCTATATGCGGTCGTCGTATGACATCTCCCGGCACGCAGGAACCTTTCAGGGACGTATCAGGTTCGTCCCAGCCGGGTCCACGACGCTGTAGCGAGTGAAAGCCCTCCTTCGTCGCCGGCGCCTGCTGCTCAACGGCGCTCTGGCACTTCTCCTTCTCGTCGGCGTCGGCGTCGCCTACCTGTCGCTGCACGACGACGCGGGCGCCTCGTCGCCCGGCCGCATCGTACGTGTGAGCCGCGGCACCATCGTGTCCTCGGTCTCGGCCTCCGGCTCGGTGGCCAGCGCGAAATCCCGTGACCTCTCCTTCGGGACGAGCGGCACGGTCGACTCGATCAAGGTCCAGGTCGGCGACAAGGTGAAGAAAGGGCAGCTCCTGGCGACGCTCGACGACACGAGCGCGCAGGACGACCTGAAGGCCGCCAAGGCCGCGCTCAGCGCCGCCGAGGCGGGCGACACCTCGACCCCCTCCGGCTACTCCAGCTACGTGCAGGCCAAGAACTCCTACGACAGCGCCTTGCGCGCTCTCGACGGAACCGAGATGAACGCGCCCTTCGGCGGGACGGTCATCGCGGTCAACGGGTCGGTCGGCGGCTCGTCCAGCGGGTCGAGCAGTTCGAGCAGCAGTTCCAGCAGCAGCGGCTCCGGGAGCAACGGAGGCGGCGGGGGCGCCGGCGGGGGCGGCGGAGCCTCGTCCTCGACCTCGTCGAGCGACTCGTCCAGCAGCGGCTCCGGCAGCGGGTTCATCACCATCGCCGACACCTCGAAGCTGGACATCAAGGGCGAGTTCACCGAGTCCGACGTCTCGAAGATCAAAAAGAACCAGCAGGCGTCGGTGACCTTCGACGCCATGCAGGGAACGCGGGCGAGCGGAAAGGTCACCGCGATCGACCAGACCTCGACGACGTCCAACAACGTCGTTCAGTACGGCGTGACCGTCAGCCTCACCGACCCGCCGAGCGGCCTGCGCATCGGCGCCACCGCGACCGTCCAGATCACCACGGCGAGTGCGCAGAACGTCCTGTACGTGCCCACCGCCGCCGTACGGACCGCGGGCGGCCGGGGCACCGTCACGGTCATGTCCGGCGGCAAGCAGGTCACCAAGGTCGTGGAGACCGGGATTCAGGGCGACCAGGGCACCGAGATCAAGTCCGGCCTGAACGAGGGCGACCAGGTCCTGGTCGCCAGTAGTAGCGGGACGACGGGCGGCGGCGGGTTCCCGACCGGCCGGTTCCCCGGCGCGGGCGGCTTCGGGGGCGGCGGCGGAGCCCGGGGCGGAGCACGCGGATGACCGTCCTCGACGTCCGTGACGTCACCAAGGTGTACGGCGAGGGCGGCACGGCGGTGCAGGCGCTGCGCGGCGTGTCCCTGACCGTCGAGCAGGGCGACTATGTCGCGATCATGGGCGCGTCCGGCTCGGGCAAGTCGACGCTGATGAACATCCTCGGCTGCCTCGACGTGCCCACCTCCGGCCGTTACCTGCTCGACGGCACGGACGTGGGCACGCTGGACGACCGCAGGCTCGCGATCGTGCGCAACCGCAAGATCGGGTTCGTCTTCCAGTCGTTCAACCTCATCCCGCGGATGAGCGCGCTCGCCAACGTCGAGCTGCCGCTCGCGTACGGCGGGGTGAAGGCGGCCGACCGCAGGCGGCGGGCGCTCGCCGCCCTCGACGGCGTCGGGCTCAGCGAGCGGATCGGCCACGAGCCGAACGAGCTGTCCGGCGGCCAGCAGCAGCGGGTCGCCATCGCGCGGGCCCTGGTCTCCCACCCGCTCGTCGTCCTGGCCGACGAGCCGACCGGCAACCTGGACACACGGTCCACCGAGGACGTCCTGGACATCCTCGACGGGCTCAGCGCGTCCGGGCGCACGATCGTGCTGATCACCCACGAGAACGAGGTCGCCGCGCGGGCCAAGCGCGTGATCCGCCTGGTCGACGGGCGCGTCATCGCCGACCGGCTGCAGGCGGCCGTGGACGGCCCGCCGCCCGCCACGGCCCAGCCGGTGGGCGGCGCCCGGTGAACCCCTGGGAGATCCTGCGGTTCGCCGTGCGCAGGCTGACGTCCAACAAGCTGCGCAGCGCGCTGACCATGCTCGGCATCCTCATCGGCGTCGCGGCCGTGATCGTCCTGGTCGCGGTCGGGAACGGCTCGTCCCAGCAGATCAAGGACAGCATCTCCCAGCTCGGCGCCAACTCGCTGACCGTCACGCCCTCGACCTCCGCCGGCCGTCGCGGCGGCGGCATGGGCGGTCCCGGCGGCGGGTCCGGCTCTGTCGGAGGGCAGAGCAGCGGCCCGCGGACCCAGGCCCACGACCTCACGGTGGACGACGCGAAGGCTCTGGTCGACCCGGCCAACGCGCCCGCGGTCAAGAGCGCCTCCCCGGTCGCGACCTCCTCGTCGGTGACGACGACGTACGCGGGAACGAGCCACGCGATCAGTCAGTTCGTCGGCACCTATCCGGCCTACTTCGGCGCCGCCGACAAGGTCGTCGGCCGGGGAACGACGTTCACGAACGACGACGTGACGGGCGACCGGAAGGTCGTGGTGATCGGGACCACGGTGGCCGAGGACCTCTTCGGCACCGTCGACCCGCTGAACAAGCAGATCAACGTGGGCGGCGCACTCTTCACCGTGGTCGGGGTGCTGCAGGAGTCGGGGTCCTCGGGCATGCAGGACGCCGACGACGTGGCGATCGCCCCGCTGCCGGTCGTCCAGGAGAACCTCACCGGGTTCGGCGGGCTGAGCAACATCGTCGTCGAGGCCCGCAGCTCCAAGGTCACCGACGAGGCGCAGAGCGAGGTCACCGACATCCTCGACCAGCGGCACGGCATCTCCGGGTCCAACACGGCCGACTTCCAGATCCAGAGTCAGGCGAGCCTGCAGTCGGCGGTGAGCGACTCCAGCAAGACCTTCACCGTGCTCCTCGGCGCGGTCGCCGCGATCAGCCTGCTGGTCGGCGGGATCGGCATCACCAACATCATGCTGGTCACCGTCACCGAGCGGACCCGCGAGATCGGCATCCGCAAGGCCATCGGCGCGCCGCGCGGCGCGATCCTCGGCCAGTTCGTCGCCGAGGCGACCGTGCTCAGCCTGCTCGGCGGCCTGTCCGGCGTGGCCATCGGGATCGTCGCGAGCCTGTTCCCCATCGCCGGCGTACGGCCCGTGCTGGTGCCCTCGTCGATCGCCCTGGCCCTGGCCGTGTCCGTGGCGATCGGCCTGTTCTTCGGCGGCTATCCCGCCGGCCGTGCCGCGAAGCTGCGCCCCATCGAGGCGCTGCGACACCAATGAGCGCGAGGAGAGAGAAGATGAGCGCCCGCACACGACGCGCACCGGCCGGGGAGGGCGAGGAGCTCTCCGAACCACCGTTCGACGACGACCTGGCCGAGGAACTGGCCCGGGCACCGCGCGCCCGCAGGCGGCCGGGGCTGACCACCGTCCTCGGCGCGGGCGTGCTGATCGCCGCCGGGTTCGT
>NZ_JBHLZP010000201.1:0-13864 GCF_042429965.1 Actinoallomurus acaciae | reverse complement strand
CGGGCGGGCACGGGCACGGCGGAGGCGGCGGGCACCCGTACGACCTCGGCCAGGCCGCCGCCACCGGTGAACGCGGCGACCCGCCGGCCCGGCTCCAGGCCCGTGACGCCCGGCCCGACCTCCCGGACCGTCCCGGACACCTCCAGGCCCGGCCGGTACGGCCAGGCCTTGGCGTAACCGGGGTCACCGCGGCGGGCCATCACGTCGAGGAAGTTGATCCCGGCGTACTCCACCTCGACGGTCACCTCGCCGGCGCCCGGCCGAGGCTCCTCGGCCTCCAGGACGCTCGTCCGACCGGCGTCGCGGGACGGCCCGGTCATGACCAGTGCGCGCATGACGGCTCCTTCGATTTTCGATGTTCGTAGAACGACGAAAACCGTACAACCGTTGTACGATGCTTGTCGAATGAAAGAGGGAACGATGCCGAGATCCCAGCGCCGCCGTACGGCGCTCACCCATCCCGAGCCGGAGGACTTCGACGTTCTGGACATCCTGCACGCGATGTCCGACCCGACCCGGATGACGATCGTCCGTACCCTGCGCTCCGCGCCGGAGCGCGCGTGCGGGACGTTCCCGGTCGACGTCGCGCCCTCGACGCTGTCCCACCACTTCCGCGTGCTGCGCGAATCCGGGGTGATCCGGCAGCGCGAGGAGGGCACGCGCCGGTGGACCGCGCTCCGTGAGGAGGAGCTCGGCCGCCGCTTCCCGGGGCTGCTGGACGCGATCGTCACCGCCTACGAGGCGAGCGCGGCCGCCGGGACGTGAGGGCGGTTCGCCGCGCGCCGCCTCCGCACCGACGGCGTCACCGGCGACTGGGTCTCCGGAGAACAGGCCACGCGCGGCCAAATGGATCACGAACGCGGCGACCTCGGGTTAGAGTGCGGACGTGCCGATCCCGGGTTTTCTGGCTGTACGCAACGTCAATCCGCACCACCTCCAGAGATACCTGCTTCCGCAGGAGATGGACGATGACACGGTGTTGATCCGTCGTCATCCCGCCGTGTTCCTACAGCAGATCTTCGAGTCGCTCGGCGCGCTGATCCTCGCCGGTGTGCTCACCGGCTTCGTGCACAACTCCACGGCCATCACCATCATCTGGGTGGGATTCTTGATGGTCGTCTCCCGGCTCGCCTTCAAGGTGTTCGAGTGGTCCGATGAGTTCTTCGCGGTCACCAAGGTCCGCGCCATGCTCGTCCACGGCATCCTCACGCGGCGCGTCGACATGATGCCGCTGTCGAAGGTCACCGACCTGACGGTCGACCGCTCGATCCTGGGCCGGATGCTGGGGTACGGCACGATCGTGCTGGAGTCCGCCGGCCAGGACCAGGCCCTGTCGAAGGTGGAGTACGTCCCCGAACCCGAGTCGATCTATCTCGACATCTCCGCGGTGGCGTTCGGCCACGGCGACGACTGAGCCCGGTCAGGAGTCGAAGCCGACGCCGAAGGCGTCGAGGGCGCGCAGCCACAGGTTCCGGCGGCCGTCGCGCCGGTCCGCGCGCGCCAGCGACCAGCGCGTGAGCTGCACCGCGCCATACCTCAGCGGCTCCGGCGGGAACGGCACCGGCTTGGAGCGGACCATCGCCGACCGGGTGCGCTCGGTCTCCTCGCCCGACAGCAGGTCGAGCATGACGTCCGCGCCGAACCGCGTCGCGCCGACGCCGAGCCCGGTGTACCCCGCGGCATACGCGAGCCGCCCGCCGTACGCGGTGCCGAAGAAGGCGCAGAACCGGCTGCACGTGTCGATGACGCCGCCCCAGGCGTTGGTGAACCGCACGCCGTCGAGCTGCGGGAACGTCGCGAAGAAGTGCTCCGCGAGCGTCGCGAACGTGGCCGGCCGGCGCTCGAGTTCGGCGCGGACCGCACCGCCGAAATGGTAGATCGCGTCGTAGCCGCCCCACAGGATCCGGTTGTCGGCGGTCAGCCGGTAGTAGTGGAACCGGTTGCCGGAGTCGCCCACGCCCGTACGGCTCCGCCAGCCCACCGAGGCCAGCCGAGCGTCGGAGAGCGGCTCGGTGACCAGCGCGTAGTCATAGACCGGCGCGATGAAGTGGCGCAGGCGGCGCAGCGGCGCGGGGAAGCCGCCGGTGCCGAGCGCGACCCTCCCGGCGGTGACCGTGCCGTACGGCGTCCGCAGCCGGAGCCCGCCGCCCTCCTCCTCGATCGCGCGCACCGGGGTGCGCTCGAAGATCCGCACGCCCGCGGCCAGGCACGCCCGCCGCAGTCCCCAGGCGAGCTTGGCCGGGTGCACCAGCGCGACACCGTCCCGGTCCCACAGACCGCCGCGGTAGGTCGGCGAGTCCACCTCGGCCCGCACGGCCCCGGCGTCGAGCAGCTCCAGGCTCCGCCCGGCCTCCTCCGCGCGCCCGGCCAGCTCGGCGAGGTCGGTGAGCTGCCAGTCCTCGGTGGCGACGGCCAGTTCGCCGGTGCGTTCGAACTCCGCGTCGATGCCGTACCGCGCGAGCGCGGCCTCGATGCCGTCGAGGTTCTCGCGGCCGAGCCGCTCCAGCGTGGCGATCTCTTCGGGCCAGCGGGCCAGGCCGTTGCCCAGCCCGTGGGTGAGGCTCGCCGCGCAGAAGCCGCCGTTGCGCCCGGAGGCGGCGCCGCCGGCGACGTCGGCCTCCAGGAGGACGACGTCGAGCGACGGGTCGCGTTCCCGGGCGCGCAGCGCGGTCCACAGTCCGGTGTACCCGCCGCCGACGACCGCGAGGTCGCAGGAGACCGGGCCGGTCAGGGCGGCGGCGGGCTCGGGCACCGCCGGATCGGTCAGCCAGTACGGCGTGGGCTCGGCATCGGCCAGTGCCCTCAGCGCGTCCATCAGACCCTCACCTGCGCCGCCGGGCCAGCAAAGCGTTGCCGACCGCGAGCAGCATGCCCGCCGCGAAGATCAGCGTGCCCATGACGTTGACCTGCGGCGGAAGGCCGTTCTTCTGCGCACCCCAGATCCACAGCGGGAACGTCAGGGTGGAGCCGCTGTTGAAGCTCGTGATGATGAAGTCGTCGATCGACAGCGCGAACGCCAGCAGGGCGCCGGCCAGCACCGCCGGAAAGATCATCGGCAGGGTCACGAGCCGGAACGCGGTCCAGCCGGTCGCCCCCAGGTCGCGGGCCGCCTCGTCGATCGCCGGATCGAGGGTGAGCACCCGCGAGCGCACGGTGACCGCGACGAACGAGAGCGAGAACATGACGTGCGCGATGACGATCGTCCAGTAGCCGCGCCCGACGTTCAGCTGCACGAAGAAGGACAGCAGGGACGCGCCCATGACCGTCTCCGGCGCGGAGATCGCGGCGAACTGCACGAGGTTCAGCGAGCCCTGCCCGCGGAAGCGGTACCGGCCGAGGGCGAGCCCGATCAGCGTGCCGAGGACGGCGCTGACGACCGTGGCGATCAGCGCGATCGTCAGGGAGTTCACCAGGGCCGTGGTCAGGTCCGGCACCGAGAACAACCGGCCGTACCACTTGAACGTGAAGCCCTGCCAGGTGAGGTTGAGCCGGCCCTTGGTGTCGTTGAACCCGAACGCGATCATCACCGCGATCGGCAGGCACAGCCAGACGATGATCAGCCAGGTGTAGCCGAAGAGCAGCCGGTCGCCCCAGCGCCCGCGCGGCGCCGTACGGGCGCTCTCCGTCGCCGTCGCCGTCGTCGTCATCGCGTCGCCACCTCCAGGACGTCCTCGGTGCCCAGCGCCCTGGCGTACAGGAAGATCCCGATGAGCAGGATCGCCATCAGCGTGAAGGACAGCGCCGCGGCCTGCGGGTAGTCGTTGTTCACCAGGTAGAGGTTCTGGATGATGTTGCCGATCATCGTGTTGTTGGTGCCGCCGAGCACGGTGGCGTTGACGTAGTCGGCGCTGACCGGAACGAACGTCATCAGCACCCCGGCGAACACCCCGGGCAGCGAGAGCGGGAACACCACCCGCGCGAACGCCTGCGCCGGCGAGGCGTACAGGTCGCGCGCCGCCTCGATCATCTTCGGGTCCACCCGCTCCAGCGCCACGTAGATCGGCAGCACCATGAACGGCAGGTAGTTGTACGTGAGACCGGCCACGACCGCGAACCCGGTGGCGATCACGTGGAAGTCCTGCGGCAGCAGTCCGGCGTGCTTGAGCGGGGACAGCACGATGCCGTCGTCGGCCAGCAGGAACTTCCAGGAGAAGGTCCGCAGCACGAACGACACGAAGAACGGCAGGAGGATCAGGAACAGGAACGTCGTCTTGCGCGCGCCGCCGCGGAAGGCGATCCAGTACGCCACCGGGTAGGCCAGCACGATGCAGGCCGCGGTGGCGATCACCCCGTAGACCAGCGACCGGATGAGCTGGTCGTCGTAGTCGGACAGGGCGTCGGTGTAGTTCTGCCAGTGCCAGGTGAGCGAGAAGCCGTTGACGACGTCGCCCTGCATCAGCGAGAACGACAGCATCACCACCATCGGCACCACGAAGAAGATGGCGAGCCAGAGCCCCCCGGGCAGGATCAGCGCGTACGGCGCGAGGCGTCGGCGCATCGGTCAGCCCGCCGTGATGTGCTGGAAGACGGCGCTGTATTCCTTCTCCTCCGCGGGGGTCAGCGAGCGGTAGTGCCGCAGCTTGGCGTAGTCGGCTTCGCTGGGGAACACGAGCGGGCTGGTGGCCACCGACTCCAGCGTCTTCTTCTTCGCGCCGGTGGCCTTGGCGGCGTCGGCCGCGATGACCCCCTTGGCCGCCGGCACCGGCGTCACGTAGTTGATGAACTCCGTGAGGTCGGCGGCGATCTCGGGCCGGTAGAAGAAGTCCATCATCATCAGCGCGTCGACCGGGTTGTCCGCGGTCTTGGGGATCATCATGTTGTCGGTCCAGATCGTGGCGCCCTCCTGGGGGATGACGAACTTCAGGTTCGACCCCTCGTTGAGGTTCTGCTGGAAGATGTCGCCGGACCATGCCATGGTGAGCCACACGTCGCCGCGTGACAGCGCGTCGATGTAGTCGTTCTCGTAGTACTTACGGACGATGCCCTTGTCCTTTTGCTCCTGGAGCCTGGCGCCGGCCTTCTTCCAGTCGTCCGGGGTCGACTTCTCCGGGTCGACGCCGACCGCGAACATCCCGAAGTTCCCGATCTCCTGCACGTCGGACATCATCCCGACCTTGCCCTTGAACTTCGGGTCCCACAGGTCCTGGATGCTGGTGATCTCACGCCCGGTCTTGGCGGGGTCGTACGCGATGCCGGTGAGCCCCGTCGCGTACGGGACGCTGTAGACGTTCCCCGGGTCGAAGGACTCCTGCCGGTACGCCGCGCCCACGTTCTTGGTGAAGTTCGGCATCTGGGAGTGGTCGAGCGGCACGAGGTAGCCGAGTTCGACGAGCTTGGTGAACTCCAGGCCGTTCGTCACCACCATGAGGTCGTAGCCGATCGACTGTCCCGCCTGAAGCTGCGGGGCGATCTTGCCGAACCACTGCGGGTCGTCCGAGATGACCTCCCGGTAGGTGACCGTGATACCGGTCTGCCGGGTGAACTCCTTCAGCGGCGTCCTGGCCTTGTCGATGTAGAGGGTCCAGTTGGCGAAGTTCAGGTGGCCCTTCTTGGTCTTGCCGGCCCAGTACTTCTGCACGTCGGTCTGCTTCGGCGGGGCGGCCTTCTGACCCTTGACGCCGCAGGCGGCCAGGCCGAGGCCCGCGCCGGTCAGGCCGAGGAGCCGGAGCGCGTCGCGGCGGCCCGTCATGCCGCGGAGGAGAGCGGGGGACGTGTTCATGGTCAGGCTCCGATCACGTAGGAGTGGCGCGGATCCCACGACAGCCAGACGCTGTCCCCCCGGGTGGCGACGTCGTCCGCGGAGGAGACGTTCTGCACGAAGACGACGACCTCGGCGCCGGTGGAGGTCGTCACGTTGTAGTTGGTGAACATGCCGAGGTACACGACCTCGGTCACGGTGCCGCGCAGCGCGCAGCCGTCGCCGGCCGGGGGATCGGAGCGGACGTCGATCTTCTCCGGCCGTACGGTGAGCTCGATCTCCTCGCCCGGCGCGGCGGCGCAGGGCACGACGATCCGTTCCTCCGGGCCGGGCTCGATGACCGCGCGACCCGCGCCGGCGCGGGCGACGGTGCCGGACAGCACGTTGGAGGTGCCGATGAAGCCGGCGACGAACGTGGTCGCGGGCCGTTCGTAGATCTCGCGCGGCGTGCCGAGCTGCTCGATCCGGCCGTCGCTCATCACCGCGATGCGGTCCGACATCGTCAGCGCCTCGTTCTGGTCGTGCGTCACGTACACGAACGTGATGCCGACCTCGCGCTGGATGCGCTTGAGCTCGACCTGCATCGCCTGGCGGAGCTTGAGGTCCAGCGCGCCGAGCGGCTCGTCGAGCAGCAGGGCGCGGGGGCGGTTGACCAGGGCGCGGGCCAGCGCCACGCGCTGCTGCTGGCCGCCGGACAGCTCGCGCGGGCGGCGTTTCTCCCGGCCCTTCAGGTCGACGATCTCCAGCATCTCACCGACGCGCCGCGCGGCCTCGCTCCTGGCGACCCCCTTGCGGCGCAGCCCGAACGCGACGTTCTCCTGCACGCTCATGTGCGGGAACAGCGCGTAGGACTGGAACACCATGTTGACGTCCCGCTTGTTCGGCGGCACGCCGACGACGTTCCGGCCGTGCAGGAAGACCTCACCCTCGGTGGGTTCGTCGAACCCGGCGATCATCCGCATCGTCGTGGTCTTGCCGCATCCGGACGGGCCGAGCAGCGAGAAGAACTCGCCCTCGCCGATGGACACGTCGAGACCCCGGACCGCCGCGACCGTCTCACCGCGTGCCTGGAACGTCTTCTTGACGCCTTTCAGCTCGATCGCCGCGAGGTCGGTACCGACGGGGACGCCCGCCTCTTTCGTCTCGGTCAAGTCAGACTCCGATGTGACTCATCACGTGCTTGATCCGCGTGTAGTCCTCGAACCCGTACATCGACAGGTCCTTGCCGTACCCCGAGTGTTTGTAGCCGCCGTGCGGCATCTCCGACGCGAACGGGATGTGGGTGTTGATCCACACGGCGCCGAAGTCCAGGCCCTTGGCCATCCGCAGCGCACGGCCGTGGTCCGTGGTCCACACGCTCGCCGCCAGGCCGTACTCCACGCCGTTGGCCCAGCGCAGCGCCTGTTCTTCGGCGGTGAAGCGCTGCACGGTGATGACCGGGCCGAAGATCTCGTCCTGGATCATCTCGTCGTCCTGGGCGAGCCCGGTGACGACGGTGGGCGCGTAGAAGTAGCCGCGGTCGCCGAGGCGCTCGCCGCCGGCGACGACCTCGGCGTGCGCGGGCGCGCGGTCGAGGAAGCCGCTCACCCGGGCGAGCTGGTCCGCGTTGCCGAGCGGGCCGTAGAAGGCGTCCTCCTCCGACGGCGGGCCCACCTTGGTCCGGCGCGCCCGCTCGGCCAGGGCGGCGACGAGGTCGTCGTGGACGCCGGGACCGGCGATCACCCGGGTGGCCGCGGTGCAGTCCTGGCCCGCGTTGAAGTAGCCCGCCTCGGCGATGCCCTGGGCGGCGCGTTCCACGTCGGCGTCGTCGAAGACGACCACGGGGGCCTTGCCGCCGAGTTCGAGGTGGACCTTCTTGAGCGTGTCGGCGGCCTGCCGGGCGACCTCCTTGCCCGCCCGTACGGATCCGGTGACCGAGACCATCTGCGGAATCCGGTGCGCCACGAGTTCGCGCCCGGTGTCGCGGTCGCCGCAGACGACGTTGAGCACGCCGGGCGGGAGGAACCCGGCCGCGACCTCGGCCAGCAGGAGCGTGGTGACCGGTGTGGTCTCCGCGGGTTTGAGCACGACGGTGTTGCCCGCCGCGAGCGCCGGCGCGATCTTCCAGGTGGCCATGACCATCGGATAGTTCCACGGCGTGACCTGCGCACAGACGCCGATCGGCTCGCGGCGGACCATCGAGGTGTGGCCGGCGAGGTACTCCCCCGCCGGCCGGCCCTCGAGCAGGCGTGCGCAGCCGGCGAAGAACCGGAACTCATCCACCATCGGGCCGATCTCCTCGTCCCGGGTGAGCTGAAGCGGTTTGCCGGTGTTGCGGCACTCGGCCTGGACGAACTCCTCCGCCCTGGCCTCGATGGCGTCGGCGATGCGGAGCAGGGCCAGGCTGCGCTCGGCGGGCGTGGCGTCGCGCCAGGCCGGGAAGGCGGCCTCGGCCGCGGTCATCGCCGCGTCGACGTCCGCGGGTCCCGACACCGGCGCCTGGTCGTACGGCTCGCCCGTGCTCGGGTCCACCACGTCGGAGACGCGGCCGTCCTTGGTCTCGGCGTACTCGCCGCCCACGAAGTTTCGCAGAGTCACCCTCGACCTCCGGATCCGAAAACGGATGGCCCCGACCATGGCAGAACAACCGGGGTGAAACAAGGGATTCCGTTGTTACAATCGGATTTCACGATGGATTCCTTGACAATCCAGGCATAGATGACACGATGTCGCATCGAGGAGGACTCGATGAGCGACGACCACCCATCCCCCGTCCGGCAGGCGCCGAACGGGCGGCGCGCCGGGGTGACCCTCGACGAGACGTCAAAGAAGATCATCGAACTGCTACAGGCGGACGGACGCCGCTCGTACGCCGCGCTCGGCAAGGCCGTCGGCCTGTCGGAGGCGGCGGTACGCCAGCGGGTGCAGCGGCTGCTCGAAGCCGGCGTGATGCAGATCGTCGCGGTCACCGACCCTCTGTCCCTGGGGTTCCTGCGGCAGGCGATGATCGGCGTCAAGTGCGAGGGCGACCTCGCCACGGTCGCGGACGCGCTGGCCGCGATGGAGGAGATCGACTACGTCGTCATCACCGCCGGATCCTTCGACCTGCTCGCCGAGCTCGTCTGCGAGAACGACGACCACCTCCTGGAACTCCTGGGCCGCATCCGGGCCATACCGACCGTCACCGGCACCGAGAGCTTCGTCTACCTCAAACTGCGCAAGCAGATCTACTCCTGGGGAACGCGATAACCCAGCGTAAGGAGGCTGAGCGGCCCATGAACACACAGGATTCGGCAAAACGTCATCTGTGGCTCCACTTCACCCGGATGTCGGCGTACAAGGACACCGACGTGCCGGTCATCGTGCGCGGTGAGGGACCCTACGTCTACGACGACCGGGGACGCCGCTACCTGGACGGACTGTCCGGCCTGTTCGTCTCCCAGCTCGGCCACGGCCGCACCGAGCTCGCCGAGGCCGCGGGCCGCCAGGCCGGCGAGCTGGCCTACTTCCCGCTGTGGTCCTACGCGCACCCGAACGCCGTCGAGCTGGCCGAGCGCCTGGCCGCCCTCGCGCCCGGCGACCTGAACCGGGTGTTCTTCACCACGAGCGGGTCCGAGGCGGTCGAGTCGGCGTTCAAGCTCGCCCGCGCCTACTTCAAGCTGACCGGGCAGCCGGAGCGCTACAAGGTGATCAGCCGGGACATCGCCTACCACGGCACCTCGATGGGCGCGCTGTCGATCACCGGCCTGGCCGGCATCAAGCCGCCGTTCGAGCCGCTCGTGCCCGGGTCCGTCCGCGTGCCGAACACCAACTTCTACCGGGCCCCGGAGCACGGCGACTCACTGGAGCGGTTCGGGCGGTGGGCGGCGGACGAGATCGAACGCGCCATCCTGCGCGAGGGGCCGGAGACGGTGGCCGCGGTGTACCTGGAGCCGGTGCAGAACTCCGGCGGCTGCTTCCCGCCGCCGCCCGGCTACTTCCAGCGGGTGCGCGAGATCTGCGACCGGCACGGCGTGCTGCTCGTCTCCGACGAGGTGATCTGCGCGTTCGGACGCCTCGGCCACTACTTCGGCGCCGAGCGCTACGGCTACCGGCCCGACGTCATCACCTTCGCCAAGGGCCTGACCTCCGGCTACTCGCCACTCGGCGGCATGCTCGTCGACGACCGGCTGATGGAGCCGTTCACCGAGGGCGCCGCGACGTTCCTGCACGGCATCACCTTCGCCGGGCACCCGGTCTCCACCGCCGTGGCGCTGGCCAACCTCGAGGTGTTCGAGAAGGAGAAGATCCTTGAGAACGTCCGCGCGAACGAGGCCGGTTTCCGCGCCGGCCTCGAACGGCTGAACGACCTGCCCATCGTCGGCGACGTCCGCGGCGACGGCTACTTCTACGGCATCGAGCTCGTGAAGGACAAGGCGACCAGGCTCACCTTCGACGACGACGAGTCCGAACGGCTGCTGCGCGGATTCCTGTCGCCGGCGCTGTACGAGGCGGGCCTGATCTGCCGTGCCGACGACCGCGGCGACCCGGTCATCCAGCTCGCGCCGCCGCTGATCTGCGGGCCGGAGCACTTCGACGAGATCGAGCGGATCCTGCGGTCGGTGCTGACGGAGGCGTGGACCCGGCTGTGACGCCGCTGTCGTCCACCGACCGGACGCGGCTGCGGAGACTGCGCGACCAGGGCCGTACCGACCGGGCGGCCCTGGTCGCGGTGCTGCGCGCCGGGTTCGTCTGCCACCTCGGCGTCGTCGTCGACGGCACTCCGATGGTCGTGCCGACGGTGTACGGCTTCGACTCCTCCTTCCTGTACTTCCACGGGTCGGTCGCCAGCCGGAGCCTGGCCGGCGGACGGACGGCGTGCGTGACGGTGACGCACGTGGACGGGCTGGTGCTGGCGCGCTCGGTGTTCGAGCACGGGGTCAACTACCGCAGCGCCATGGTGTACGGCCTGCCGCGCGTGCTGTCCGGGGCGGCCAAGCTCGAGGGGCTGCGCGTCCTGACCGAGCACGCGGCGCCCGGCCAGTGGGACTACGCGCGGCGGCCGAGCCGCAAGGAGCTGGCCGCCACAGCGATCTTCGCGCTGCCGCTGGACGAGGCGTCGGTGAAGGTCGCGGAGGGGCCGCCGACGGACGGCGACGGACCCGACGCCTCGCTGGGGCTGTGGGCCGGGGTCGTGCCGCTGGGGGTCGTCCGCCGCCCGCCCGTGCCCGACCCGGCGCTGCCGCCGGGACTCCCGGTCCCCGCACACATCACCGCGCTCGCCGAGGAGGCGTGACGCAAGCTATTCATCGAATGAATACATCACGTGTATAGTCCCCGGCATGTCGACCGGGCACATCCTGCTGGGCCTGCTCACCGAGCGGCCCAAGCACGGCTACGAACTCAAACGCGAACACGACGAACGGCTCCCCGGCGCCAAACCGCTCGCGTACGGGCAGGTCTATGCGACCCTGCAGCGGCTCCAGCGCGACGGGAAGGTCGCGGTCACCGGTGTCGCCCAGGACGCCGGACCCGAGCGGACCGTCTACGAGATCACCGGTAAGGGGACCGACGACGTCCACCGCTGGCTCGACGAGACCGAACGGCCGGCGCCGTACGTTTCGAGCCCGCTGTTCACCCGCGTCGTGCTGGCCCTGGTCGCCGAGGGCTCGGCGGACGACTACCTGCTGCGTCAGCGCGGCGCGCATCTGGAGCGCATGCGCGAACTGACGGCGCGCAAGAACACGGCCGAAACGACGGTCGGCGAGCTGCTCGCGGCCGACTACGCCCTCCACCATCTCGATGCCGACCTGCGGTGGATGGAGACCGCCCGGCGACGCATCGACGAACTCACCCGAGAGGTCCGCTCATGACCGTCCTGGAAGCCCGCCGCATCGAGAAGGCCTTCGGCCGGACGCGCGCCCTGCGGGGCCTGTCCACGGCGATCGAACCCGGTGAGGTCGTCGCCGTGACCGGACCCAGTGGATCGGGCAAGTCCACCCTGCTGCACTGCCTGAGCGGCATCATGCGCCCCGAGACCGGTGAGGTGCACTACGCCGGGCAGCGCGTCGACACGCTCGACGACGCCGCGCGCACGAGGCTCCGCCGGGAACACTTCGGCATCGTCTTCCAGTTCGGGCGGCTCGTCCCCGAGCTCACCGCCGTGGAGAACGTCGCGCTGCCGCTGCTGTTCGACCGCCACGGCCGCGAGGAGGCGATCACGGTGGCCCGCGGCCGGCTCGAGGAGGCCGGTGCCGCGGAGATCGCCGGCGCACGTCCCACGGAGCTCAGCGGGGGCGAGCTCCAGCGCGTCGCGGTGGCTCGCGCGCTCGTCACCGGCCCCAAGGTCATCTTCGCCGACGAGCCGACCGGTGCGCTCGACTCGGTCGCCGGCGAGCACGTGCTGTCCCTGCTGCTGTCCGCCGCCCGCCGGGACTCGGCGACGGTCGTCATCGTCACGCACGACAACCAGGTCGCCGCCTACGCCGACCGCGAGATCGTCCTGCGCGACGGCGTCATGGCCGGTGTCGCGGCATGAGCGAGCGGATCGAGCAACCGACGGCGAAGGAGGATTCATGAGCGCACTCTTCGGTGTGGCCCGCATGCTCGGCCGTGGCGGATCGCCCGTCGAGCGCACGCGGGCGCGGCTACTGGCCACCGGGTCCGCGTCCGCCACGTGGTTCCTGCTCGCCGCCGCCAACGTGCTGACGCTGCGCGGGCATCTGAATGAATGGCTCGGCCCGGCCTCACAGTCCGGCACGCGCGGCGGCACCGCGCTGGCGCTCGCGCTCCTGCTCCTGCCGGTGGCGGCCTTCCTTCACCAGGTGAGCCGGCTGGCGTCCGCGGACCGGGAACGACGGCTGTCCGCGCTCCGGCTGGCCGGGGCGACGCCCGCGCAGGTGCGACTTCTCGGCGCGCTGGAGACCACGCGTTCGGCCCTGGTGGGCACGGTCGCCGGCGCCGTCTCCTACCTCCTGGTCCAGTGGGCCGCGCGTGCCCTGCTGCTCGATCCCGGATCGCCCGCGGACGTCGGTATCCCGCCGGCCCTCTGCGCCGTGTCGATGGTGATCGTGCTCGCCTCCGCCGCGGTGTCCGGCATGCTCGCGGGCCGGCACGTCGTGGCCACCCCGCTCTCCGTGACGGTCCGCGCGGCTCGCGTGAGCCGCCGGCGGCTCACCCGCCCGCTGGTCATCGCGGCCGCTCTCCTCCTGGTCGTCGCGCTGTTCAGCCCGATGGTCCTGCCACGCGTACGGCCGATCGCCGGTCTGGTCGCGTTGGGCATCCTGACGGCCGGTGCGCCGGCCTCCCCTCGGATGCTGGTCGGCTTCTGCGCACGGGTGGCCGGACGCCGTGCCCGCACGGCCGAGACGCTGCTCGCCGCCCGTACGCTCGAGGCGGATCCGCGTCCGTGGGGCCGTACGCTCTCGGTCGTCGCCCTGGCGGTGACGGTCGGCAGCGCGGCCGGCTGCCTCCAGGCCGGGATGCTGGCCGAACACCGCATGTCCGAGCCGTTCTGGCTGTCCAGCTTCATCCTTCTCGACCTGGTCCTGCTGGTCGGGATCGCCGTCGCCGGTTCGGCACTGTTCGTGCATCACGCCGAATATCTCCTGGAGCACGGTTCGATGCTGGCCACGCTCAAGGCCACCGGTACACCCGAGACGGCGCTGCGTCGCGTGCTCATGCGGCAGGCCCTGATCGCGGCCACTCCGGCCTGCGCGCTGGCCGCGCTGATCGGCTTCGTCCCGATGGCCCTGCCGCTGCGGTTCGGCCTGTGGTGGCTGTGGGCGATCCCGCACGCCCTGTTCATGGTGGGCCTGGGCGTCCTCGCCTCGGTCCTGGCCGCGTTCTCCTCGCGGCGCCGGCTGAGCCGGTCGGTGGCGCCGGTTCGGCTGCGGACCGAGTGATCAGCGGAGGGGGCTCAGGTCGGGCACCGATCCGGGCCGGTTGAGCAGCACGTACCCGTCCTGCTGACGGACCACCGAGTAGCCCTCGCGCCGCAGGAGGGTCACCCGGTCGCGCTGGGCCTGGAGTGAGGGGAACGGGAAGTCCCGTACCGCCACGTCGGCCACCACCCACGGGGCCCAGCGCGGCCGGTCGTCCCACAGCAGCACCCGCGTGCGGCCGCTCAGCTGCGGGCCGACCCCGTTGGGCGCCTCGACCAGCGCACCGTCCGGCACGGCGGGCAGGATCGCGGCCGCGGCCCTGGCC
>NZ_JBHLZP010000200.1:8960-22865 GCF_042429965.1 Actinoallomurus acaciae | reverse complement strand
CGTTCCGGCAGCTGGGGCAGACCCTCGGCGTGGCCGTCTTCGGCGTGCTGTTCCAACAGCCCGGCGCCGGGACGTCCGTCGGCCTGAACCGGGTGATGATCGCCGCGGCGGTGATCGGGGTCACCGGGGCAGCCCTCGCCCGCGCCTTCGCGGCGAAGCCCACGGCGGGGCGGGCCGCCGCCCCACCGACGCGGGACCTGACCGGCCCCGGCGCTCAGAGGTAGAGGCCGGTGCCGTACTCCGGGCGCTCGCTGGCCACGGCGTGCAGGTCGCGCTCGCGCATCACCAGGTACATCGCGCCCTGCACCTCGACCTCGAACTGGTCCTCGTCCTTGAACAGGACCTTGTCGCCGACCTTGACCGAGCGCACGTGATGGCCGACGCCGCACACCTCGCCCCAGACGAGGCGGTTGGCCAGCTCGGCCGTCGCGGGGATGACGATGCCGCCGGTGCTGCGGCGCTCGCCCTCCTTGTCGGGGCGCACCATCACCCGGTCGTGCAACATCTGTATCTCGAACTTCACCTCGGACACGGTGCGGAGTCTACTTTGTGCCGGAAGCTTCCGAGACGGCTCGCCACCGTCCGCGTCACCGCGCGGCGACGGCGAGTCGCTCGAGGAACTCGATCGCCGGCCGGCGTACCTCGACGGGCTGGATGCCCCCGAGGACGTCGATCGCCTCCTGGTAGGTGCGGGTCGTGGCGCAGGTGATGGCCACCGACCCGGCGACGGCCTTCTCAAGTGACCCGGCCGGTGCCTGGTCGGCCATCTCACGTGCGGTCGTGGCCAGTTCGAGGTTGTCGGGCGTGCTCGTAGTGCTCAACGTTCCTCCTCCGGTGACGTCGGCCCGGTGGCCCCGACAGCCGGGCCGCCGCGAATGTCGAGGGAAGCACATCCTAAGCAAGAACCCGCGGTGTGCGTACACCGAGGTCACCGAAACGGTGTCGAAGGCGTTCGTCAGCCGGCGAAGCCTTCGAGGTACGCGGCGAACGCCGCGTACTCCTCGTCGAGCTGCTCGTGCGCTCCCGCGTACACGTGTTCGAAGATCGCCCTCGGCTCCGGGTTGGGGAGCGCGCGGCAGTCGTCGCGCACCTGGCGGCCCAGCGCCTCGGCCTCGGCGTCCACGGCCTGGAAGAAGTCGTCGCCGGCCAGCCCGTTCTTGGCGAGGTACGCCCGGACGCGCTCGATCGGGTCCTTCAGCCGCCAGGCCTCCAGCTCGGCGCCGGTGCGGTAGCGGGTCGGGTCGTCGGAGCTCGTGTGGGCGCTCATCCGGTAGGTGAAGGCCTCGATCAAGGTCGGGCCCTCGCCGGCGCGCGCCCGTTCGAGCGCGGCGCGCGTCACCGCCAGGCAGGCGAGCACGTCGTTGCCGTCGACGCGCACGCCGGGGAAGCCGTACCCGAACCCACGCCGGTAGAGCGGCACGCGCGTCTGGGTCTCCACCCGGGCGGAGATCGCCCACTGGTTGTTCTGGCAGAAGAAGACGACCGGGGCGTTCTGCGCGCCCGCCCACACGAACGCCTCGTTGACGTCGCCCTGGCTGCTCGCGCCGTCGCCGAAGCAGGCGAGCACGGCCTCTTCGGCACCGTCGCGTTGCACGCCCATGGCGTACCCGACCGCGTGGAGCGTCTGCGCTCCGATCACGATCGCGTAGAGGGCCATGCGGACCTTCTCGGCGTCCCACCCGCCGTGGTCGGTGCCGCGCCAGTTCTTCAGCAGCTCGGCGACCGTGACGCCGCGCACCATGGCGATGGCGTGCTCGCGGTAGCTGGGGAAGACGTAGTCGGCGGGGGCCAGCGCGCGGGCGGCGCCGACCTGCGCGGCCTCCTGGCCGAGCAGTGGCACCCAGAGCCCGAGCTCACCCTGCCGTTGCAGGGCCATCGCCTCCGTGTCGAGGCGCCGCGCGAGCGACATGTCCCGAAAAAGCTCCTGGATCTGACCGGCAGTCAGATCCAGGGGATACTCGGGGTGCTCAAGCCGTTCGCCCTCTGGGCTGAGCAGCTGCACGAGTTCGGTCACGGGGCCTCCTTCGCCGGCCTCGTGACCACGGTACGGCGTCCGGTCCCCTCGCCTCGCGCGGTCACGGGACCTTCCTCCGTGACCACGGTGCGGTGCCCTCTGGCTCTCTCGCTGCTCGATCACGTGAGTCGATTCTGCCAGTCCTCCGGTAGGCCCGGCATGTGGCCGGGTACAAACCGGAGGAACCATGACCTGTCAAGATCCGACAGATGCTCGGACCCCCTAGCATATTTCCTATCGACCAGGTGGGAAATGCGCGTGAGGATCGTGTTCACCCTGGTCACCTCGCGGTATTCGACGATGCCGCCGAGTGAAGGAGTGTGGCGTGGCCCGCTGGAAGCCCGACCCGACCTTCTATCCCTCCCCTCGTGACGCGGTCGCCGGGCCGCCGGAGTCACTCGCGTACGTCGCCGCCTTCGACCGCGCGGCCGAGCGGCCCGACGCGATCGCCGTGATCGACGTCGACCCCGGATCCGCCTCGTACGGCTCGGTGGTCGGCTGGACCGACCTGCCCCACACCGGGGACGAGCTCCACCACTTCGGCTGGAACGCCTGCAGCAGCGCGCTGTGCCCGTACTCGCCGCACCCGCACGTCGAACGCCGGTACCTCGTGGTCCCGGGGCTGCGCTCCTCGCGCATCTACATCATCGACGTGAAGGACGACCCGGTTAAGCCGGCCATCACCAAGATCCTCGAACCGGACGAGCTGGCCAAGCGGGCGGGCTACTCCCGTCCGCACACGGTGCACTGCGGGCCGGAGGGACTCTATGTGTCCGCGCTGGGCGGGGCGCCGGAAGATCGGCCCGAGCCGACCGGCCGGGAGAAGGGCGACGACGGGCCCGGGGGCATCGCGCTGCTGGACCACACGTCCTTCGACGTGCTCGGCCGGTGGGAGGCCGACCGGGGCCCGCAGTACCTGGCGTACGACTTCTGGTGGCACATCGCGCACGACGTGATGGTGACCTCCGAGTGGGGCACGCCGTCGATGATCGAGGACGGCGTCGACGCCGACCTGCTGCTCGGCCGCAAGTACGGGCACGCGCTGCACTTCTGGGACCTGCGCAGGCGGCGCCACGTCCAGCGCATCGACCTCGGCGACGAGCACCAGATGGTGCTGGAGCTACGGCCGGCGCACGACCCGACCAAGACGTACGGCTTCGCCGGCGTCGTGGTCAACGTCGAGGACCTGTCCGCCTCGGTCTGGGTCTGGTACCGCGAGGACGGGGAGTTCAAGGCCCGCAAGGTCATCACGATCCCGGCGGAGCCCGCCTCCCCCCAGGACCTGCCGCCGGTGATCGCGCCGTTCGGGGCGGTGCCGCCGCTGGTCACCGACATCGACCTGTCCGTGGACGACCGCCACCTGTACGTCTCCTGCTGGGGCACGGGCGAGCTGAAACGCTACGACGTGAGCGACCCGTTCAACCCGGTCGAGGCCGGGTCGGTGCGGATCGGCGGCATCGTCGGCCGCACGCCGCACCCGTCGGCGCCGGACCGGCCGCCGGCCGGGGGCCCGCAGATGGTCGAGGTCAGCCGCGACGGCAGACGCGTGTACGTCACCAACTCGCTGTACGGGGCGTGGGACGACCAGTTCTACCCCGACGGCGTCGGAGCGTGGATGGCCAAGGTCGACTCGGGCGACGACTTCGCCTTCGACCCACGCTTCTTCCCGAACGGCGACGACTTCCGCGGCCTGCGTCCGCACCAGACCCGGCTCCAGGGTGGGGACGCGTCCTCGGACTCCTACTGCTACCCGTGATCCGGGAGGGCCGATGAAGGACGGCTCGCTGATCGCACTCGTCGCGCTGGGAGCCTTCCACGGCCTCAACCCGGGGATGGGCTGGCTGTTCGCGGTCGCCCGCGGCCTGCAGGAGCGTTCCCGGGCGCTCGTGCTCCAGTCGCTGCCGGCGATCGCCGCCGGGCACGCCGCGTCGGTGTTCGTCGTCGCCGTGGTCGTGACGCTGACCGGGTCGGTGCTGACCTCGCGCGTGGTCTCGATCGGCGGAGGAGCGGTGCTCGTCGGCTTCGGCCTGTGGCGGCTGTTGTCCAGCCGGCACTTCCGCTGGGTGGGCATGCGGCTGTCGCTGTGGCAGCTCGCCGGCTGGTCGTTCCTGATGTCGTCGGCGCACGGCGCGGGCCTGATGCTGCTGCCGGTGCTGACCCACGGTTCGGTCGCGGTCCCCCACGCCCACGCGCACGGGATCACCGGGGGCGCCGGCGACGCGGTGTCCGCAGCGATCTTCGTGACGCTCGTGCACACGATCGCCATGCTCACCGTCGCGGGGATCATCGCGGTCCTCGTCTACGAGGTGGTGGGCCTGACCATCCTGCGGCGCGCCTGGTTCAACCTCGATCGGCTGTGGGCGGCCGCACTGATCGCGGCGGGCGCGACCACGCTCATCCTCGCGGCGTGAACGGCGCCCGTCCCCCGGCCGGGGGTGCGATGGGCTTCGAGGTTTCGGGGCCGATCATGGAACGTGGGACGTCGGGGCCTGGGTGAGGGGACCTCGCGTCGCGTCATCGCGTGGGAGTTCGACCGCCGTCCCTGGACCGTTGGCCGGGAGATCCGCCGCGACCGGGCCGAGGGGAGCCGCAACGACCGGCATTACCGGCCGCGGCCCAAGCCGAGCAGGCTCGGCCGGAATCCGCGGCTGCGCGACGACGTTCGGCAGCGCCTGGAACTCAGGGGGGAGCCCAGAGCGGAGCACCCACCATCTCCGTCGGGACTTCCCCGGGGGATGTGCGAGACCGTCTACCAGGCGGGCGGCGCGGGTCCAACGAGCTGCGGCAGTACTTCCCCAAGGGCGCGGACCTGTCGGTCCGCACCCGGGCCGGCCTGGACGCCGTCGCCGCCGAATCGAACGCCGGACCACGAGAGACACTCGGCTGGGAAACCCCAGCCGAGTGTCTCGTCTAGCTCCCGGCCGAAGCCGGCTGCCCGACCGGTGTCGCTCGAATGCGCCCCGGGTGCGGGCCGTACGTCAGTGGCGGCTGGAGGCGGCCCAGAGGTTGATGCCCGCCTCGACCGCGTCGGCGTCGATGGCGGCCAGTTCGTCGTCGGCGAAGTCGAGGTTGTCCAGGGCGCCGAGGCTGTCCTCGAGCTGGGCGACGCTGCTGGCCCCGATCAGTGCCGAGGTGACCCGCGGGTCGCGCAGCGACCAGGCGAGCGCCATCTGCGCGAGCGACTGCCCGCGTTTCCCGGCCATCTCGTTGAGCCGGTGAACGTGCGCGAGGGTCTCGTCGGTGAGCAGGTCGGGCGACAGCGACTTGCCCTGGCTGGCCCGCGACCCCTCGGGGACGCCGTTCAGGTACTTGTCGGTCAGCATGCCCTGGGCCAGCGGCGAGAAGACGATGCAGCCGGCGCCCACCTGCTCCAGGGTGTCGAGCAGACCGCCCTCGATCCAGCGGTTGAGCATGGAGTACGAGGGCTGGTGGATCAGCAGCGGGGTGCCCATGCTCCTGAGGATCGCCGCGGCCTCCTCCGTGCGCTCCGGGGAGTAGGAGGAGATCCCGGCGTACAGCGCCTTGCCCGACCGTACGGCGTGGTCCAGGGCGCCCATCGTCTCCTCGAGGGGCGTGTCCGGGTCGTAACGGTGGCTGTAGAAGATGTCGACGTAGTCCACGCCCATCCGCTTGAGTGACTGGTCGAGGCTCGCCAGGACGTACTTGCGGGACCCCCACTCACCGTACGGACCGGGCCACATGTCGTAGCCGGCCTTCGTGGAGATGACCAGCTCGTCCCGGTACGGACGGAAGTCCTGCGCGAAGATCTGCCCGAAGTTGGTCTCGGCCGAGCCGTACGGCGGGCCATAGTTGTTGGCGAGGTCGAAGTGGGTGACCCCGAGGTCGAACGCCCGGCGCAGGATGGCCCGCTGCGTCTCGATCGGCTTGTCGTCCCCGAAGTTGTGCCACAGACCGAGGGAGATGGCGGGCAGCTTGAGCCCGCTCCGCCCGGTGCGGCGATAGGAGATCTGGTCGTACCTGTTGTCGGCGGCCTCATAACTCATACTGCGCAGTCTGCCGTGTTCGTCCGCCCGGGGGCATGGCAGGCTCACCCGAGGGGCGAGTCCTGACCGGCGCCGATGAACGGCCGAGGGTCCGCAGTACGATCCCGAGCACCGCGCCGGAGTGAACGTGGCCGAAATGCCGCGAGTCCTGGCTCCGCGCCGCGATGGCCACAATCGACGAAGTCTTCACCACCGTTCGGGTTCGTTACAGCGCCGTCTCCGGCACGTACCGGCCTCGTCGCTTCCGGGCGGCCACCCCGAACGAGACGTTTGACCTGGTCAGAAGCCTCCGGATAGCCTTTTTTCGTCGTGTCCTCGCACAGGCCCGGCCGGCGTGTGGGAAACATGCCCGCCGAGGCGAGCAGCTTCATCGGGCGACGACGGGAACTGTCCACCGCAAGGTCGCTGTTGTCGTCTGCCCGACTGCTGACGTTGACCGGCACCGGCGGCGTGGGAAAGACGCGGCTGGCCCTGCGGCTGGCGGCCGGGGTGTCCCGGGCGTTCCCCGATGGGGTCTGGCTCGTCGAGCTGGCGTCACTGCGCGATGACCAGTTGCTCGACTCGACGGTCGCGGCCGTTCTCGGCCTTGGCGAACATGCCACGTGCTCCCCGCTGGACCAGATCTCGGACTATGTCGCCGACAGGCGGCTCCTGCTGGTGCTGGACAACTGCGAGCATCTGATCGAGGGCAGTGCGCGGCTGGCGGCGAAACTGCTGGGACGCGCTCCGGGGCTGCGCATCCTGGCCACCAGCCGCCAGGCGCTGGGAGTCGAGGGTGAACACCTCCTGACCGTGCCGCCGCTGTCGGTGTGCCCCGACCCGCCGGACACGGCGGCCGGGCACGCGCCGTCGGAGGCCGAGCAGCTGTTCATGGCGCGGGCGGCGGCGCTCGCGGGCAGGGACGAGATGACGGCCGCGGAAGGACGCGCGGTGGCCGGGATCTGCCGGCGGCTGGACGGAATCCCGCTGGCGATCGAGCTGGCGGTGGTCCAGTTGCGGGCGCTGTCGCCGGCGGCGATCCTCGATCGGCTCGATGACCGTTTCCGGTTCCTGACGGGAGGGAGCCGGGTGGCGCTCCCCCGGCATCAGACCCTCCGCGGCGCGATCGAGTGGAGCCTGGACCTGTGCACCCCCGCCGAACGGCTGTTGTGGGGGCGGATGTCGGTGTTCGCCGGCGAATTCGATCTGGAGGCCATCGAGCGGGTCTGCTCCGGTGCGGGGATCGAGTCCGATGAGATCTTCGATCTCGTACTGGGCCTGGTGGACAAGTCCCTCATCGTCCGCGCGGCGCAGGACCGGTACATGCTGCTGGAGACCATCCGCGAGTTCGGCCACGAGCTCCTGGCCGCCTCCGGGGAAGAGGCCGTCGTACGGGCCCGGCACTTCGACCACTATGAGGGCCTCACCCGGAAGGCCGAAGCCGGCTGGTTCAACGCGGACCAGGTGGACTGGATCGCGCGGGTACGCCTGGAGCAGCCCAACGTGCGTGCCGCGCTGGGCTACGGCCTCACGGAGCCGGACCGGGCGCCCGCGACGCTGGAGGCCGCCGCGATCCTGCACATCTTCTGGGTCATCACCGGGGCGCTGCGTGAGGGCGGCCGGTGGCTCGACCAGGCGCTCCGCCGCTGCCCCGAGCCGACGAGCTCCCGGGCCAGGGCCCTGCACGCCCACGCCTACCTGCTGATCATGCTCGGCGACATCGACGGCGCGCTGTCGAGGCTGCGCGAGTGCGAGGCACTGGCGGAACGCCTGGATGACGCGTCCGCGCTCGCCTACGCCGCCCTGCGACGGGGCTCGGCAAAGATGTACCAGGGGGATTTCGCCGGCGGCCTGTCCATGCTGGAGGAGGCACTCGCCCGGCACCGGCGGCTCGCCGACCGGTTCGGGGTCTACTTCGCGCTGCGGCACCTGGCGATGGCCGCCACGGCCGTCGAGGACCCCCGAGGTGAGGCGTACGCGAAGGAATGCCTGGAGCTGTGCGAGGCCCAGGGCGCGGACCTGTCCCGGTCCTGGGCGCTGTTCGTCGTGGGCCTGAACGCCTGGCGGCGAGGCGAGCTGGCGCGCGCCACGCAGGTGATCCACCAGTCGCTGCGGCTCAAGTCGCTGGTCGACGATCTGGCCGGTGAGGCCCACTGCATCGAGGTCCTGGCCTGGATCGCCACCGGTACGGGCGACATGAGGCGGGCGGCGCGGTTGTTCGGCGCGGCCCGCAGCACCTGGCTGAAGGCGGGTTCCTCGCTCGTCGAGTTCGGCTACGTCCGCCACCACCGGGAGCCGGCCGAACAGCGTGCGCGGCAGGCGCTGGGCGAACAGGAGTACCGGGAGTTCTTCCAGGCGGGCGAACGGCTCGACGTCGGGGACGCCATCCGGTGCGCGCTGGAGGAGGAGTCCCGTACGGCGAGGTCCGCCGCGGCTCGCGGCGGCAGGCCGATCCTCACCCGCCGCGAGCGGGAGGTCGCCGAACTCGTCGCGGAGGGCCTGAGCAACAAGGAGATCGCCGCCGCGCTGGTGGTCGCCCAGCGAACCGCGGAGGCGCACGTCGAGCACATCCTGTCCAAGCTCAACTTCACCTCACGCGCCCAGATCGCCGCCTGGGTCGTCGCCGGCACCTCCTCCGAACCGCGATGACCGGCGGCACCGCGCGCCCGCGGCCCCGTCGCCTCGCCGCGTACGGCAGGGCTCTCTGGGGGCGCCGGGACCGGTATCCCGGGGGGCCGGTCCCGGCGCCCAGATGGAACCGGAGGGCCTCGTGGGGCGGGCGGGCTCACCGCGGGGGCGGCGAGACGAGGCTTCCGGCTCACAGGCGCTCGACGCGGGTGGGGGCGGTCCGTGCCGGGCGCCGAATCGGGCCTACGCGGCCGCTGGCTCGAAGATGACGTCGTGGACGGGGATGCTGCGCCCGTCGGGGAGCAACTCACCGGTGTCGTCGAAGACGATCACCCCGTTGCACAGCAGGCCCCACCCCTGTTCAGGGTGGTAGGCGACCAGGTGGGCCGCGTCGTGATCGGACGCTTCCGCCGGCGGACACGCCGGCTGGTGCTCACACATCGGACTCATCCCTCCCGGATTGCTGGCGTCCTACTCCGGAAGCCTGCACGAGAACCGAGGCGGGGGGATCGGCGTGACTACCTACGTGGCTACCTATTTTCCGGTTACTCGCGCTCTCTGGTCTTCTCGGCGCCCGCCGGGGGTCAGGTCCGTGCCTGGATTCCCGGTACGGTGCCCTGCGCGACGAGTTGCGCCTCGCCGTTGCCCACCGACCAGTCCTCGAGACCGTTCTCGTGGAGGACGACGAACACGTCTTCCGGGCGTACGCCGACCTCGGCCAGGTTGGCCGCGATCCTCCGGTGCAGGTCGAGCTTGAGCTCCCGTGGCCGGCCGCCCACGAAGATGATCTGGATGTAGACGATGTCCTCGCGGTGCACGCCGGGATACTCGGCGTCGAAGACGAGATCGTCCGGGTCGTGTGGGGTGATGATCTGGAACCGGTCACCGGCGGGGATGCCGATGGCGTCGACCAGAGCGCGCTGCACACCGTCACCGATGGCCCGCCGGACGGCGGGCGGCCTGTTCGCGGACAGGTCGATACGGGTCATGGGCATGGGAGTACTCACTTTCTCCAGAGTGTCGCTGTTGGTTCATTCATCGAACCCATGCCTGAACCCTATTGGTTCATTCACCGAACTTATGAGTCGGCCCGCCCACATCGCACTCAGTGAACACGGCGACACCGGCCGCCCATGGGCGTACCGCCGCAGGTGACACGATCGCGCGGACGAATCTGAGCGGCGACTGCCGCGCTTCGCCGATTTCGCCGGTAGGACCGGCCGAGGCCTGCCCGCTCTGGCCGTACAGCCGGACTTGAGACAGGCCCTCAGGCGCGCGGTCTCCTCATCGGTCCGGCGACGGCTCCGGCGAGGCGGGCGCGGCCGTCAGGATGGAGCCGAGCAGGCCGGGAAACCGGCGTTCGAGATCGTCGCGGCGTAGCCGGCTGGGCCGGGCGTTGCCGACGAGGCGGGTGGAGACGACGCCGCACTCCCGCAGGATCCCCAGATGGTGGGAGACCGTCGAGACCTTGACCGGCACGTCGAGCGTGGTACATGTCGCCTCGCCGACCTCGTCGAGGGCCCGGACGATCTTCAGTCGCGTGGGGTCGGCCAGCGCCTGCAGGATCACCCCCACGTCGACGGTCTCCAACGCGGGCTGCGGAAGCCAGGTGTCGCTCATCACGTCCTCCGACGGTCGTCGTATGTCACGATACCGGTCCAAATAGACTTACGATGGCCGTCGTAAGTTCCGACACTAACCGGAAGTTGGTCCGATGTCGCATACTCCGGCCGCCCGTACCCCCGCTCAGGCCGCCCCGTCCCCGGCGGTCGCCACCGGCGATGACCGCTGGCGGACACACGCCGTGGTCCTCGCGCTGGGGACGTTCGCGGTGGGGACCGACGCGTTCGTGATCGCCGGTGTGCTGCCCGACATCGCCCGATCGCTGCGTGTCGGCATCGGCGACGCGGGCCAACTCGTCACCGTCTTCTCGATCGCGTACGCCGCGCTGGCACCGGTGCTCGCCGCGCTGACCGCACGCTGGTCACGGCGGACCGTGCTGGTCACGGCGATGGCGGTGTTCGCCCTGGGGAACGTCGTGACCGCGCTGGCGCCCGCCTACGGCCTGGTCCTGGCCTCCCGGGTCGTCGCCGGCGCGGGCGCCGCCATGTACACGGCGAACGCGAGCGCCACCGCGGCGATGCTCGCCGGCAAGGAGCGCGCCAAGGCCATCGCCCTCGTCATGCTGGGACTCACGAGTTCGCTCGTCCTCGGCGCCCCGCTGGGCACCGCCATCGGCACCGGCCTGGGCTGGCGGGCGACGATCTGGTTCGTCACCGTCCTGGGTGTCCTCGCCGGGCTGACCATCGCCCTGCGGCTGCCGTCCATCCGCGCGCCGCGTCCCGCCGGTCTGCGGCAACGACTGGCGCCCCTCGCCGATCGTCGGGTCCTCGGAGTCCTCGCCGCGACCGTGGTGGTCTTCACCGGCATCTACATCCCCTCGACGTACGTCAGCGTCGTCTACCGGCCCGCCACCGGCGGCGACGGCGACCGCGTGGCGATTCTGCTGCTGGTCTTCGGGGTGGCCGCCACGATCGGGAATCTGGCGGTCGGACACCTCAGCCACCACTTCACGCCCCGCCGCGTGCTGATACCCGTCCTGCTGCTGCTCACGGCCCTGTTCGTCCTGCTGCCGCCCCTGCGCGGATCGTTCGTCACCGCGGTGCCGGCGGTGGCGGTCTCCGGCGCCCTGTCCTTCTCGGTCACCACTCCGCAGCAACACCGGATCATCGCGCTCGTTCCCGCCGAACAGGCCCCGCTGGTCACCTCTCTGTACCAGTCCTCGCTCTACCTGGCCGTCTTCCTGGCCGGCGGCGTCGGCGCGGCGGGGCTCGGCGTACGCGCCATCGGCCCGGGACGACTCCCCTGGGTCGCCGCCGCGTTCGTCCTCGCGGCGATGGTGATCGTCTGGGCGACCGGCCGGCGACCCGCCGAACGCGACGCGTGACGCCGGACGAAGATCCTCCGCCCCGGACGCGTCAGGCCGACGGCGGGGCGGTGGAGCCGCGGACGATGAGTTCGCCGGGCAGGGACACGTCCGCCGGGGCGTGGCCGTCGAGGCGGGCGAGGAGGGCGGCCATCGCCCGGGCGCCGAGGCGTTCGGCCGGTAGGTGGATCGTGGTCAGTTCCGGTTCGAGGGCGGTGGCGACGAGGATGTCGTCGAAGCCGGTCACCGACACGTCGCGCGGGACGTCCAGGCCGAGGTGCCGGGCGGCCTTGTAGGCACCGGCGGCGATCAGGTCGTCGTCGCAGACCAGGGCGGTGGGCCGGTCGGGGCGGTCCAGCAGCGCCAGCGCCGCCTCGCGGGCGGCGGCCACGTCGATCGCGCAGTGCTCGCGGCCGGTCAGCGCGCCCGTCGCGGTGAGGACCTCGGCCCGTACGTGGAAGGTCCAGGTGTCGACGGCGGCGGCGAGGTGCCCGAGACGGTGGTGCCCGAGACCGGCGAGGTGCCGCGTGATCGCCCGCATGCCGCCGGCCACGTCGAAGTTGACCGCGGGCGCCGGGTCGGCCGGGTCGTTGTCCAGCACGACGAGCGGCACGTCGCCGAAGCCCGCGAGGCCGCCGCCGAGCGAGGAGGCGAGGACGCCGTCGATGGCCTCGATGTCGACCGGGCTGCGCGCCGGGGACGCGTCGTCGTCCCACGGGTGGACGACGACGCCGAAGCCCTGTTCGCCCGCGACCCGCGCGGCCCCCGTGTAGACGGCGCCGAAGATCGGGCTGACCAGCGTGGGGACGACGAGCAGCACCGTACGCGTACGGCCGAGACGCAGGTTGCGCGCGGCGATGTTGGGCCGGTAGCCCAGCCGGCGCGCCGCCTCGCGCACCGCCCGCCCGGTCTCCGGTTTGACCCGGCCCTCGGCCTTGCCCGCGAGCACGAGTGACACGGTCGACTGCGACACTCCCGCGACGCGTGCCACGTCGCGGCTGGTCGGTCTCTTGGACACCTGTCAACAGTAGAGCCACGCCGCTCTACGTGATACGTATGACATCAACGCCTCCGTAATACGTATGACGGGACCCCATGCGCGCCTATCTCGACTTCCTGCGGCGGCCGCACGCCGCCCGCCTGCTCGGCGGCACGCTCCTCGGCCGGCTGCCCAACGGCATGGGCGCGCTGGCGATCGTCCTGTTCACCCGCGCGCACGGCGGCGGCTACACGCTCGCGGGCGCGCTGTCCGCGCTGTACGGGCTGGCGATGGCGGCGGGCCAGCCGGTGATCGGCCGGGCGATGGACCGGTTCGGCCAGCCGCGCATCCTGACCGCGAGCGCGGTGGCCGCCGCCGCAGGGTTCGCGTCGTTCGCGACGTCCGGGCTGCGCCCGCTGCCGGTCGCGGTCACCGGAGTGCTGGTGGCCGGCTTCTTCACGCCACCGCTGGAGGCGGGCCTGCGGGCCCTGTGGCCATCGGTCCTGCCCGGAGAGGCGGAGGTCCAGGCGGCGTACGCGCTGGACCCCGCCGCGCAGGAGCTGCTGTTCACCTGCGGGCCGCTCATCGTCATCGCCGCCGCCACGTTCTCCGATGAGGTGGCGTTGCTGCTCACCGGCCTGCTGCGCGTGGCCGGCACGCTCGTCGTGACCTCCTCCCGGCCCTCACGCGACTGGCGCGGCGAGGGCGGCGGCGGGCACTGGGCGGGGCCGCTGCGCTCCCCCGGTATCCGGGTGCTCATCGCCGCGCTGACCTTCGTCGGCGTCGCCCTCGGCGTGATCAGCGTCGCCGTCGTCACGTACGCGGACGCGCGCCACATCTCGTACGCCTCCGGCCTGCTGCTCGCGCTGACGGCGGGCGGCGCGTTCGTCGGCGGGGTGACGTACGGGGGGCGGCCTCGGCCCGGCCCGGCGTACCGGCGGCTGGGGCTGCTGATGACGGGCCTGGCCGCCGGCTATCTGCCGCTGATGTGGGCGCCGCCGCTGCCGGTCATGATGGTGCTGGCCCTGCTCAGCGGCGTCTTCCTCGCCCCCGTGCTGGCGTGCACGTTCACGCTGGTGGACGGGCTCGCACCGCGCGGCACGGTGACCGAGGCGTTCGCCTGGCTGGTGACGGCGTTCGGCGTGGGCAGCGCGGCGGGCGCGGCTCTCGCCGGCCTCGCGGGCGACGCGGCGGGAGCACACGGGGCGTTCGCGGTGGCGGGCGCGGGCGGCGTCCTGGGCCTGCTGACCCTGATCACCGGCGGCCGGATCCGGCTGGACTCCCACCCGGGCCCCTCGACGGAGCCCGGAGTGGGGTAGGAGCCTGCCGGCGAAGCGTGGTCACCGGCCCGGTCCGGCCTCGGCGAGGCGGGCGA
>NZ_JBHLZP010000200.1:0-8919 GCF_042429965.1 Actinoallomurus acaciae | reverse complement strand
CTCTCCGATGATGGTGAAGCTCATGATCGAGAAGAGCTCGCCGTCGACGGTGTTGATCAGCCCGGCCGTTCCGTTCACCAGCGCTGGCCGGGTGACCGAGGCGGTGGCCATGCGCTGGAAGCCGCCGAGCGGGCCGGCCACCTCCTGAACGCCGCGCAGGACGTTCATGCCGCTGGGGGACCCGCCGTCGGTGCGCAGCACGACGTCGGGGTCGAGGATGGCCACCAGGCCGCCGAGGTCGCCGCCGCGCGCGGCGGTCAGAAAGGCGTCGACCACGCGCCGCTGGGCGACCGGGTCCGGGTCCGGTACGGGGGCCGCGCCCCGGACCCGCCGGCGGGCGCGGCTGGCGAGCTTCCTGGTCGCGGCCGGCGTACGGTCGACGATCGGGGCGATCTCCTCGAACGGCATGCCGAACATGTCGTGCAGGACGAACGCCAGCCGTTCGGCGGGGTTCAGGGACTCCAGCACCACCAGCAGCGCCAGGCCGACCGAGTCGGCGATCAGCGCGTTGTGCTCGGGGTCGCCGCCCTCCTCGCCGACGATCGGGTCGGGCAGGTGAGTCTCGTACCGCGACCGGCGTGAGCGCAGCAGGTCCAGGCAGACCCGGCCGGCGACCGTGGTCAGCCAGCCGCCGAGGTTGTCGATGTCGCCGGCCTCGGAACGCTCGAGCCGGAGCCAGGCCTCCTGGACGGCGTCGTCGGCCTCGGCCGACGAGCCGAGAATCCGGTGGGCCATCGCCTTCAGGTGGCCGCGGTGTTCTTCGAACCGCTCGGCCAGAAGGTCCCGGTCGTTCATGCGCGCCCCCTTCGTTGGGTGTTCGCAGCAATGACGGACGGGACGCCCCCGATGTGACCGGCGTGGCGCGACCGCTCCTGACGCGCGGGGCGTTCCGGGTTATGGTTGACGGTGACAGCGGGAGCCCGGGCGGACCGGGCTGAGAGTGCGGCTTTCGCTCGCTTGCGGGCGGCGCGTCGCAGACCGAAGAACCTGACCCGGGTAATGCCGGCGTAGGGAGTGGTCCTCCACCATGGACGGTTCAGTTTCGCATGCCCACAAGACGTACCTGACCTCGGAAAACGGGCTCAAGGTGCCGATGCGGGCGATCTCGCTGACCAACGGCGAGGCGGTGCGCCTGTATGACACCTCCGGTCCGTACACCGACCCCTCGTACGCGGTCGACGTCGAGCGCGGGCTCCCCGCGCTGCGCTCCGACTGGATCATCCGGCGCGGCGACACGGCGGCCTACGAGGGCCGGGCCGCAGGCTCCGAGGACGACGGCCGCGCCACCGGCCCGGCGCGGACACCGGCACGGTCACCGCGCCGGGCCGGTGGCGGCGCGGTCACTCAGCGGGCGTACGCGCGGCGCGGGGAGATCACGGCCGAGATGGAGTTCGTCGCCCTGCGCGAAGGAGTGGAGCCGTCCTTCGTCCGGGACGAGATCGCCGCCGGGCGGGCCGTACTGCCCGCCAACGTCAACCACCCCGAGACGGAGCCGATGATCATCGGCCGGAACTTCCTGGTCAAGGTCAACGCCAACATCGGCAACTCCGCCGTCACCTCCTCCATCGCCGATGAGGTCGACAAGATGACCTGGGCGACCCGGTGGGGCGCGGACACGATCATGGACCTGTCGACCGGGCCGGACATCCACACCACCCGCGAGTGGATCCTGCGCAACTCCCCCGTCCCGGTCGGCACCGTCCCGATCTACCAGGCGTTGGAGAAGGTCGGCGGCGACCCCGCCGAGCTGACCTACGAGCTGTTCCGCGACACGGTCGTCGAGCAGGCCGAGCAGGGCGTGGACTACATGACGGTCCACGCGGGGGTGCTGCTGTCGTACGTGCCGCTGACGACGCGGCGCAGGACCGGAATCGTCTCCCGCGGCGGCTCCATCATGGCCGCGTGGTGTCTGGCCCACCACCGGGAGAACTTCCTCTACGCCAACTTCCGTGAGCTCTGCGAGATCTTCGCGGCGTACGACATCACCTGGTCGCTCGGCGACGGGCTGCGACCGGGCTCGATCGCCGACGCGAACGACGAGGCCCAGTTCGCGGAGCTGCGGACCCAGGGCGAGCTCACGAGGATCGCCGCCTCGTACGACAACCAGGTGATGAACGAGGGCCCGGGTCACGTGCCGATGCACAAGATCAAGGCGAA
This sequence comes from Actinoallomurus acaciae, assembly GCF_042429965.1. NCBI lineage: Bacteria > Bacillati > Actinomycetota > Actinomycetes > Streptosporangiales > Thermomonosporaceae > Actinoallomurus > Actinoallomurus acaciae. The sequence continues at coordinate 6,762 of NZ_JBHLZP010000200.1, read as the reverse complement.
CGTCGACCTGCAACGGGAGCTCTGCGACGACGCGCCCTTCTACACGCTGGGCCCCCTGACCACCGACATCGCCCCCGGCTATGACCACATCACCTCGGCCATCGGCGCCGCGATGATCGGCTGGTACGGCACGGCGATGCTCTGCTACGTCACGCCCAAGGAGCACCTCGGCCTGCCGGACCGGGACGACGTCAAGGCCGGGCTGATCGCCTACCGGATCGCCGCGCACGCGGCCGACCTGGCCAAGGGGCACCCGACGGCGCAGGCCTGGGACGACGCCCTGTCCGACGCGCGCTTCGAGTTCCGCTGGGAGGACCAGTTCGACCTCGCCCTGGACCCCGACACGGCACGGGCCTTCCACGACGAGACCCTTCCCGCGGCGCCCGCCAAGACCGCCCACTTCTGCTCGATGTGCGGCCCCAAGTTCTGCGCCATGAAGATCAGCCAGGACGTGCGGCGCTATGCCGAGGAGCGCGGGCTCGCCCAGGACGAGGCCCTGGCCGCGGGGATGAGGGAGAAGGCGGAGGAGTTCAACGCCGCCGGAAGGCGGATCTACCTGCCCGTCCAGCCCGGGTAGGCCGATTCGGGAGGGGTCCCCGGGCTCGCGGTCTACGGTGCCTGCCACGACATGACGTCCGACCCGAGGAGAAGCCGTGATGCCGGTGGGCGAGACCGCTCAGGCCCCTGACGACAGGCCGCGACGCATGCCCGCGACGGTCAGATGGGCCGTCGCGGGGCTGTGGTTCGAGACGGCCCTGTTCCTGCTCGGCGTGGCGGGCATGTTCGTGACCGCCCATGACCTGAGTTCCCACGGTCAGAACGGCGTCGCGCAGGCGGTCCTGTCCGGCCTGTTCCTCGTGCCGGTCGCCGCGCTCTGGGGCGGGTGTGCCATCGCCGCGTCGCGCCGCGCGTTCTGGGTGCGGGTGGTGGCGATCTGCCTGCAGGCCTGCTTCGTCCTCGGCGGGCTGATCGTGCTGGCCGTCGCCCTCGCGGTTCAGGACGTCATCGGGATCGTGGTCGCGATCGTGTTCCTCGCCGTCCCGGCGGCCGTCATCCTGTTGTCGTTCACGCCGGCTGCCCGGGAGTGGTTCGGCCGCCGCTGACATCGGCGGCTCTCCCCGTCGGCCGATTGTCGGCCGGGACCGGTCAGCCTCATCGCCAGGAGATCCGTCGGATGGTAGGACGACAACGTTGTCATGATCTCCTGACTCCGGCGGTGAGCGATGAGAGCCTCCATCCCCTTCACGCGCAGAGCGTTCCTCGGCACCCTGACGGCGGCCGGCGGCCTGGCCGTCGCCGGACTTCCGGCCGGCCCGGCGCGGGCGGCCGGGCGACACGACTGGCACAAGGTCGCCGACGACGTACGGGCCGAGCTGCGGCACGCCTGGGCGTCCTACCGGCGGTACGCGTGGGGCCACGACCAGTTGCTTCCGGTGAGCGGCGGGAGCAGCGAGTTCTTCGACGCCGCGCATCCGGTCGGGCTGAGCATCGTCGAGGCGCTCGGCACGCTGTACTTCATGGGCCTGGACGACGAGCTCGCCGACGGGGTGCGGTGGGTACGCGACCACCTCGACTTCGCCGGGGTCAACGCCGACGTCCAGGTCTTCGAGACCAACATCCGGATGGTCGGCGGGCTGCTGTCGGGCTACCTGTGCACGGGAGAGCGGGCCCTGCTTCAGCAGGCGCGGACGATCGCCGACATCCTCCTGCCCTGTTTCACCGAGTCCCCCACCGGCCTGCCGTACCGCCGGGTCAACCCGTCCACGGGTCACATCACCGGGAACGTCAACGTCCTCGCCGAGGTGGGGACGATCATCGCCGAGTTCGGCACACTGTCGCGGCTGGTGCACGACGCCCGCTACTTCGACGCCGCGAAGAAGGCGACGCGCGCGGTGTACGACCGGCGCTCCCCGCTCGACCTGGTCGGCACGGAGATCAACATCGAGACGGGCGCGTGGACGGACTCCAGCGCCCGCGTCGACCCGCCGGTGGACTCGTTCTTCGAGTACCTGTGGGACGGCTGGGACCTGTTCCGCGACCGTGACCTCAAGCACTGGTACGACACGCTGACCGCGGCCGTACTGCGGCACGAGGAGGAGCGCTTCGACGGTGAGCTGTGGTTCCACCGGGCCGACATGACGACCGGCGCGACCCTCGGGCGCGAGACGTCGGAGCTGACGAGTTACTACGCCGGCCTGCTGGGCCAGAGCGGCCACCTGCGGGAGGGCGAGGCGTACCACTCGGCGTGGGCGTCGGTGCTGTCGTCGTACACGCTGCTGCCGGAGGGGTACGACTACGGCACGGGTAAGGCGACCGACCCCGGCAACCAGCTCCGGCCGGAGTACGTCGACGCGGCGTTCAACCTGTGGCTGCTGACGGGTAAGGACCTCTACCGCGAGCGGGCGCGTGACTACTACCTGCGGCAGAAGCGGGCCTCGCGGGTGGCGAACGGCTGGACGATCGCCACGGACGTCACCGCCTCACCGGTCAAGCTCGGCGACCTGACACCCGGATACTGGTGGGCGGAGCAGATGAAGTACTGGTATCTGATGTTCGCGGACTGCCCGCGCTTCGACTACCGGGACAACTATCTTTCGACGGAGGGCGCGGTCCTGCGGGGGGTCATCCGGCACTGAGCCCCCTCGACCGGAGTCCTTCGCGGACCGCCCGAGCACGAACGGAGATGAGCGACCTGTCCGAGCCGCGCCTCGTCCAGCCGACGACGGCCCTACGTGAGTCGTATCTCGCCGGCGAGCGAGCCGACTGCCTGGCGGAAGGGCGGAGCACCGAGTGGCTCGCCCCGGCCGTCGAGGACTTCGACGCGTTCGTCGCGGAGCGCAGCGGGGTGTTCGTCCGGTGGGACGTACCCTGCACCACGTTCTGGTACGTCGTCGGGCAGGACTACCTCGGCACGCTCATGATCCGGCATCGGCTCACGCCGGAGCTCACCAACGTGGGAGGCCACGTGGGGTACCACATCGTCGCCCCCTGGCGCCGGCGAGGCCACGCGACCCGGATGCTCTCCGCCGGGCTGCCGGAGTGCCGGCGGCTCGGCCTCGACCAGGTCCTGCTCACCTGCACCCGCGACAACGAGGCGTCGCGCCGCGTGATCCTCGCCAACGGCGGAGTACCCGACCGTCCCTACGGCGACGAAGACCGCTTCTGGATCACCCTCGGCGAAGGTCCGGGCACCGGGGAGGGACGGCGCTGACCTCGGGTGGGGCGCCGTCGTCGCGTTCCATCCGGGCTACGTCGCGCCGGCGGGGGCGGCAAGGGCCGCCAGACCTCGTGCGCGTGCGCCATCTTCTGGGCGAGGACGCGGGTGTTCCGGCACTCCTCGGGGGGCAGTGCTCCTCGTCCCCGCCGCCGGATCTCGCGGCACTCGTACGGCGGCGCCGTCGACCGCCTCGACGATCTGCAGGAGTCTGATCTCGGCGGCGGGGCCCCGCTCCCGGGGGCCCGTCGCCGCCGCCGGGACGCCGCTCTTGACGAGCACCTGGAGTTGCTTGGCCAGATAGGCCACCGGCAGGTCGTGGTACTGCGCGACGCGGGGTGCCCGGGTCGAGCCGTGCCGGCGTCGTGGCGCGGTGCAGGAGCACCGTCACCACCCTCCAACGCGCCGCGCACGACGTCGTACGCATCAGCCGCTCGCCCGGCGTCGATCTGGTGACCGGGGACGGCCTCGACGCGGCTGGTCGGCGAACCGCCGGCTGAGGGTACGCACGGAGACGCCCGCGTGCGCGGCCAGGTCGGTGGTCACCGGCTCGCCGAGCCTCGCGGTGACCCACTCCAGCAACGGCGCGAGCGTGCCGTCGAACTGTTCGGCCCTGGCCTGCGTCGACGCCGTCATCGACGCGGCGAACCCCACGTCGGCCGACCCCGTGGAGACGGTGATCTTCTTCGGCGCCGCCCACGCGCAACCTGCTCGCCGCCGAGGAGCGCGCCGGGACCCGTACTGCCGTCGATCGCCGGGATCCACCGCGTCGAGGGCAAGGCGCACTACACCGGCAGCGGGAGCAGGAGCGCTCGGTCGCGGCTGGTCCCGTGCCGTGGACGATCGTCCCGATCACGCGGTTCCACGACTTCGCCGCGACGGTGGCGAGCTGGACCGAACAGGTACGGCGTGGCCACGATCGCGCCCGCGGACGTCGCCGGCGTCCTCGCCGAGATCGCCACGGCCACACCGCAGGGGCGTCATCCCGACGTCGCCGGGCCCGAGCCGCAGGACCGGCCCGGCGTACCAACGAGGCACGCCGCCGTACGGTGAAGCTCGTGCCGACTTGGGCGGGACCGTTCGAACCGGACATGGCGGGTGAGGTGAACGTGATATCCGAGAGCGCGGCCAGAGTGACCGCCTCGGCGGTGTCGAGCGGGGGTCCGGAGATCACCGGTCGTAGCCCTCGCTCGTCGCCCGTGCGTAGCCGTCGCCGGACGCCTTCTGCTCGACCTCGACGGCCGGGAACTCACCCCCCAGCGAGCGCACCTGGTCGGCCACCTCCGGCCTCGGGTCGGTGGCCCGTACGATCGCGCCCAGGCTCGACGCCGCACCGATCGCGGCCAGTCCGGCCACCCACGGCGCCAGGCCCGTCCTGCGGCGGTTCGACGCGATTCGAGGTCTCAGGACGGCGCCAGGCCCGTCCTGCGGCGGTTCGACGTGGTTCGAGGTCTCAGGGCTGAATGTTCTCCAGGTCCTCGAGCAGGCCGGCGTGTGTCGGCCGCCACCCGAGGGTGTCGCGGGTGTGGACACTCGACGCCGGCTGGTCCATCGCGAAGATCGGGCCGAACGGGCCGAAGGTCTCCTGCGGCACCGGCCCGACCGGCAGGCCCAGCCGCCGGCCGATGACGGTGGCGATGTCGCGTACCGCGTCGCCCTCGTCGGCCACGGCGTGCCAGGACGTCCCGGCCGGCGCCGATTCGAGGGCCAGCCGGAACAGGACCGCCGCGTCGAGCGCGTGCACGGCCGGCCAGCGCTGGGTGCCGTCGCCCGGGTAGCCGGACACTCCGGAGCGGCGCGCCGCCTCGGCCAGCAGGCCGGCGAATCCGCCCTTGCCCTCGTTGTGAACCGTGCGCGGCATGCGGACCGCCGTGGCGCGGACACCGCGCGAGGCCAGTTCCAGCAGCGCGTTGACCGAACGGCCTCGACCGCCCACCGGTCCGTCGGTCGGCAGCGGATCGGCCTCGGTGGAGGGCCGGCCCGGCACCCAGGGCGTACCCGAGACGGTGACGATCGGGCGGTCGCTTCCGACCAGTTCCTCCCCCAGCGCGGCGAGGGCGGCGCCCTCCTCGGCGACGGCCTGTGCGAGCGCGTCCGCGTCGCCGTAGCTGCGGCCGAACGCCAGGCTGATGACGCCATCGGACCGGGCGGCGCCGGCCCGCAGGACGTCGAGGTCCGCGATCTCTCCTCGCAGCGCCTCGGCGCCGGCGTCCTTGACGGCCAGCGCGGAGGCGTCCGAGCGGACCAGCGCGAGAACGGTGTGACCGTTACGGAATAGCTCGGCGACGACGGCGGAGCCGATGGTGCCGGTACCGCCGGTGACGAATACGTGCATGGGGCTCTCCCCGGAAGTGATGGGACTTTTGTCCCGTCACCGTAACAGGCCAACGGGACCTTTGTCCCATCACCTATGATGGCGCCATGGCGCGATGGCAACCGGGGGCGAAGCAGCGACTAGTCGTCGCGGCCGTGGACCTGTTCACCGAACAGGGATACGACGACACCACGGTGACGCAGATCGCCGAACGCGCCGGAGTCACCAAGAGCACCTTCTTCCGGCACTTCTCCGACAAGCGCGAACTCCTGGTCGCCGGCCAGGAGACCCTGAGCAAGCTGCTCGCCGACGGGATCACCGAGGCGCCGGCGAACGCCAGCCCACTCGAAGCGGTCGCAGCCGGCCTGGAGCGCGCGTCGAGCTCGATGGGCCCGGCGAACCGCGAGCTAGGCCCCCGCCTCAAGGCGGCCGTCGCCGCCAGCACCGAACTCCAGGAGCGAGACGCCCTCAAGAGCGTCGGTCTCGCAGCCGCGATGACAGCCGCGCTCATCGCCCGCGGCGTCCCCGACCCGACCGCGCATCTCGCGGCGGAGCTGGGAGTCCTCGCGTTCAAGCGAGGCTACGCCCAGTGGTCCGAAGCCGATCGCGACGACGACACCGGACTGGCCCAGCATGCACTGACCGCCTTGAACGACCTACGCACCGCGACCGCGTCACTGGGCTAACCCCCCCGGGACCGGGCACGATCACACCGGCAGCGCCGACGGACCTGAGCGGGCAGCGGTTCGCTGTGCGACAGCCAACCGATTCACGGGACCGCCACCTACCGCATCACTGGGCTGCCCCCCGGACCGGGCACGATTACACCGGCAGCACCCACCGACAGGAACGGGCAGTGGTCCGCCGTACGACACCCAACCGGTTCGCGGGATCGCCACCTACGGCCCCTACCGCGAGGCGGACAGAGCACGGCCGGGTTCGACGCGCGCCGCCCTGCGACGTGCCCGAAAGCCGCGTCGGCGGGCGGGTCGCCGACCGCCCGTTCTGCGCGCCTAGAAGCAAACCACCAGCTACGCGCCTAGAAGCAAACCACCAGGAGCCCGGCACATCTCGGCCACCAGATACGCCCACGCCCGGCCAGCCGCCGCCGACAGCGCCGTAGGCCGATCACCCAGCCAAGGCCTGTTCAAAGTCCCGCCGCCCGGGACACTCCCCGCCCTCCCAGGGGGCGCCGACCCCACTTCCATTGTCAAGCCACCCCACACACCAAAGA
>NZ_JBHLZP010000199.1:0-13972 GCF_042429965.1 Actinoallomurus acaciae | reverse complement strand
GGCGTCCACCGTGGCGTCGGCGCGCACACGAGCGCGACGTCCAGCCCCGCCCCGGTCGCCGAACCGAGCACGCCTCCGGCGGACTCGCCGAGCGCGTCTCCGACCGGCTCCGCCGGCCCGGTGACGACCGCACCCACCACGGCGTCCCCGGCCGGCAACACGCCCACGGTCCCGTCGCCGGCGATGACACTCCCCCGGCCGCTGGTCGGCGAACACCCGCCGAAGGTCCCGCCCCCGAGGGTCACCGCGCTGACGATCGAATCGTTCACCTTCTCGGGGACGGTCGCGACCGCCCAGGTGACGGTCACCGTGAGCGGCTCCGGCGAGGTGACCGTGTCGGCGGACTTCAGCGAGGACACCCCGACCCCGCAGGTGACCGCGGCGAGTGAGGACACGCGGACCGTGAGCGGCAGCGGCGCTCACGACCTCACGTTCACGCACGACTACGGCGACCGGTGTCCGGCGGCCCGCGTCACCGTGACCACCTCACTCGGCGGAACCGCCGAGGCCGAGACGACCTGTCAGCCGGGGTAGGCGATGGACGAGACGAAGCGGGACCCCGGCGTGCAGAACGAGCTGGACGACGAGGACACGTGGCCGGAGAGACGGTCCTCCACCGATGAGGTGACGCTGCGGTTCGGCCCCGGTGTTCCCCCGGGCGTGGCCGAGGTCTGGCGGTCCCGCGGGCGTCCGCCGGCGCGGCGGATCGCCGGTGGGCTGGCGACGCTCGGTCTGGCGGTGCTGACCGGCCTGGTGGTCTGGTGGCTCCTGCGCGGCGGCCCGCCCGTCCAGGTCACCGGCGTCACCGTGACCGCGCCGACCGGCGTGCAGGGCTGCGGCACGACCGCGACCGTCGTCGGTGTGATCCACACGAACGGCGGGCAGGGCGACGTGTCGTACCGCTGGAAGCGCAGCGACGGCCAGAACTCCGGCGTCTTCACCGACGGCCTGTCGCGGGGGCGGCGCTCGATCCGGATCCCCCTGCGCTGGACGGTCCAGGGCCCCGGGTCGCTGCACGCCGTCGCGACGCTGGAGGTCGTCTCGCCGACGGGCCCGGACGGCACGGCGTCGGCCGCCTTCGACTACGCGTGCCGGTGAGAAATCGACGCGCGGATTCGGCGTGGACCGTCTAGCGTGTAATGAGCCATGAGCTCAAAGACTGCTGACTCCCGCCCCTCGCTCGTCTGGGTCGCCCTCTCCATCGTCTATGTCGTGTGGGGATCGACCTACCTCGGCATCCACTACCTCATCCAGACGATCCCGCCGATGGTCGGCGCCGGCGTCCGGTTCATCGTCGCCGCCGTGCTGCTCGCCGTGGTGCTCACGGTCCGGGGCGGCGGCGTACGCGTCCTGCGCGTGCCGTGGCGGCGGCTCGGCACCGCCGCGCTCGCGGGCGTGCTGCTGCTCACCGGCGGCAACGGCATGATCGGTGTCGCCGAGCAGCACATGTCCACCGGCCTGGCCGCGCTCCTCGTCGCGAGCGTGCCGCTGTGGCTGGTCGTGTTCCGGTGGGCCACGGGCGACCGGCCCGCGGTGAGCACGATCGCCGGCGTCCTCGTCGGCTTCGGAGGGCTGGCGCTGCTGACGCTCACGCGCGGCGGCGGATCGGGCAGCGCGCTCGGGGTGGCGATCGTCCTTGGCGCGTCGCTGTCCTGGTCGGTCGGATCGTTCCTGTCCGCCCGGATGCCGATGCCGGCGAACCCGTTCGTGGCGAGCGTGTACGAGATGGCCGCCGCCGGCGTGACGCTGCTCGCGATCGGGCTCGCGCGCGGTGAGCGGCTCCACCTGCACGAGGTCTCGCAGGCGTCCTGGCTCGGCCTGGCCTACCTCGTGACCTTCGGGTCGCTGGTCGCCTTCACCTCATACGTCTGGCTGCTCGGCAACGCACCGATCTCGCTGGTCGGCACGTACGCCTACGTCAACCCGGCGGTGGCCGTGCTGCTCGGCGTGGCGTTCGCCGGCGAGAACGCCACGTGGACGATCGTCGCCGGCGGCCTGATCATCATCCTCGGCGTCGGGCTCGTCGTCTCGACCGAGCGCCGCTCGCGTGAGGTGGTCACAGCTCCCGCGCCGACCGGTACGACTCGGCGACGGCGAGAAAGGCGTCGTTCTCCTCGGGCGAGCCGATCGACACCCGGGCGCCCTCCCCGGCGAACGGGCGTACGCTGACGCCCGCCGCGTCACAGGCGGCGGAGAAGGCCATGGTGTCCTCGCCGAGGCGCAGCCACAGGAAGTTCGCCTCGGTGGGTGGCACCTTCCAGCCCTGGGCGGCGAGCGTCTCGTACACCCGGCCGCGCTCCTTGACCGTGGACTCGACGCGGTCGAGCAGTTCGCTCTCGGCCCGCAGCGAGGCGATCGCGGCGGCCTGGGCGACGGAGCTCACCGTGAAGGGCAGATAGGTCTTGCGCACCTGCGCGGCGATCGGCTCGGGCGCCACCATGAAGCCCACGCGCAGCCCGGCCAGGCCGTACGCCTTGGAGAACGTCCGCAGAATCGCCAGGTTGGGCCGGTCGGCGTACAGGTCGAGCCCGTTCGGCACCTCCGGGTCGCGGACGTACTCGTTGTAGGCCTCGTCCAGCACGATCAGGCAGTCCTGCGGCACCCGGTCGAAGAACGCCTCCAACTCGCGGCGGCGGACGACCGTGCCGGTGGGGTTGTTGGGGTTGCAGACGAAGACGAGGCGGGTGCGGTCGGTGATCGCGTCGGCCATCGCGGACAGGTCGTGCGTCTCGTCGGTCAGCGGAACGCGTACGGAGGTGACGCCGGACAGGTCGGCCAGGGTCGGGTAGGCCTCGAAGGAGCGCCAGGCGTACACGACCTCGACGCCGGGCTCGCCGACCGACTCCAGCAGCATCTGTGAGACTCCCACCGAGCCGCAGCCGACGGCGATATGCGCCTCCGGCACGCCGAACCGCGTGGCGATCGCCTGGATCAGCGCGGTGCAGCTGTTGTCGGGATAGCGGTTGACCAGGCCGCCCGCGTCGGCGATCACCTCACGCACCGACGGCAGCGGGCCGTACGGCGACTCGTTCGAGGACAGTTTGTACGACCGGCCCTCGGACGAGGTCGCGACCTTGCCGGGCCGGTAGGCGACGTACTCGTCGAGCACGGAACGGAAGCGGGGACTGCGCTGCTCGGACACCATTGTCCTCCCTGTGAGGTCTTACGGGTTCACTCTAAGGACTACTGCGCCGGACGCGACAAGCCCGCGAAGGCCCCGGCCGCTACTGGGAGAGGCAAGGCCTCCTATCAGGACCGAAACGCTACCAATGGCCGCCGAATACCGTTTCACCAGGTCGGTCGCATCATCGGCGGGTGGAGCGACTCGGCGTCCCCTCGGCGGTAGAGCCGGGCCGGCCGGCCGCCGTCACGCGTCGTCGTCCGCCCCGTCGGGACGAGGAACCCCTCGGCGCCGGTGACCTTGCGGTGGAAGTTCCGCGGGTCGAGCGGATGCCCCCAGACGATCTCATACACCCGGCGCAGCTCGGCCACGGTGAACTCCGGCGGGCAGAACGCCGCCGCCAGCGGGGAGTACTCCAGCTTGGCGCGGGCGCGCTCGACACCGTCGAGCAGGATGCGCCGATGGTCGAAGGCGATCCGGCCCTTCTCGGTCAACTCGGCGACCGGCCGCCACATCACCTGAGCGCGGGTCGAGGCGGGCAGGTCGGGGGCGAGCCCGAGGTAGGCGACGCTGACCACGCGCTGGCGCGGATCACGGTCGGGATAGCCGTACGTGGCGAGCTGTTCGAGGTGGACCCGCACGTCGGCCAGGCCGGCCCGCTCGGCCATCAGACGATGGGCCGCGACCGGCAGGTCCTCGTCGAGCTGGACGAACCCGCCGGGCAGCGACCAGCTCTCCGCGTACGGCGACCGGTCACGCCACCAGACGAGCGCGGACAGTTGCTGCTCGCGGACCGTCAGGACGACGAGATCGACGGTGACGGCCACACGCGCAACGGTCATATTCGGCACGTTAGCGCCTGCCACAGGCACCCGTTGCCCGACTGGTCGGCGCAGGCCACCCGGTCTCCGGCACGAAGTGCCGACACGCGCCGGCGCCGAACGTCGCCGCGTGCGGAAAGGCGAAGGGCCCGGAGCGACGCGCTCCGGGCCCTTGGTCGTTCGCGGTTACTTCTTGTCCGGGTCCGTCTCGACCGGGACGAGCTTGCCGTTGCCCGCCGGGGTGTCCGCGGACCGCTGGCCGTTCATGGTGGACAGGAGCTGCCGGGCGACGCCCAGGCCGGTGCCGCCGAGCGTGAGCGCCTTGGCGAGCATGTCCTCGACGCCCTCGGCACCGTTGAGCACGACCATGTTGTCGACGTTGCCGAAGACGCCCGCCCCGGCCTCGACGATCTCCGGCCAGCGCTCGGCGAGCTGCTGGGCGATGACCGCCTCCTGGTTCTCGGCGAGCGCGTCGGCGCGCGCCTTGATCGCCTCGGCCTCGGCGATGCCCTTCATGCGGGTCGCCTCGGCCTCGGCCTGACCGTTGATCTTCGTCGCCTCGGCCTCGGCCTGCGCCTGGGCCACGGCCGCCCGGCGCTCGGCCTCGGCGAGGGTGACCCGCTCGTACGCCTTCGCGTCGGCCGGCTTGCGGACCTCGGCCTCCAGGGCCTTCTCGCGGCGGTCGGCCTCCAGCTCGGCGTTCTTGGTCTCCTTCTGGATGACCTGCTGGCGCGCCTCGGCGGCGGCCTGGTCGACCTGACCCTGATACTCGCGCTTCTTGATCTCGGTGTCGCGGATCTGCGCGGAGTTGGCCTGCTCGGCCATCTGCTCGGCCTGGGTCGCCTCCTGGTTGCGCTGGGCCTCGGCGATCCGGGCGGCGGACGCGACGGCGGCGGAGTTCGGCTTGCCGAGGTTGTCGATGTAGCCGACCTCGTCCTCGATGTCCTGTATCTGCAGCGAGTCGACCACCAGGCCGAGCTTGCCCATCTCGTCCGCGGACGAGGTGCGCACCTGGTTGGTGAGCCGGTCGCGGTCGCGGAGGAGGTCCTCGACGGTCAGGTTGCCGACGATCGAGCGCAGGTGGCCGGCGAAGAGCTGGTGGGTCTTGTCATCCATCATCTTCTGCTGGTCGAGGAAGCGCCGCGCGGCGTTGGCGATCGAGGAGAAGTCGTCACCGACCTTGTAGATCACCACGCCCCGGACGTGCACCTTGATGCCCTGCGACGTCACGCAGGTGACCTCCAGGCCGGAGACCCGCGTGTCGAGGGACAGGCGGCGGCAGGTCTGGAACCCGGGGAGCACCATCGTGCCCTTGCCCGTGGTGATCTTGAAACCCAGACTCTCCGCGGTGTCCCGGTTGTGCGCCTTGGCTCCCAAGCCGGAGATGATGAGCGCCTCGTTCGGCTCGGCGACGCGCCAGATCGCCTTGAAGATGACGATCAGAATAATGATCGCAACGACGGCGCCGATCGCCACGGCGACTATCGGCATCGTTCCTCCTCGGACCGCAGGGATGATGACGTCAAATAGACGCAGAGGAGACGTAAACGGTTCGCGGTGGGTGATAATCCATCACCACGACGAGAGATCCCACCGGTATCTCCTCCCCCTGTATGGCCGAATAGGCGTAAAACGCCTCAACGCCGCCCCGGATCGGGATCATCACCTCGCCGACAAGGCCCGGTCCGATCCTGCCGGTGACCCGGCCCTGCCTGCCGACCACGGCGTCCTCCTTCGCCCACGCGCGCGCCGGGACCTCTAGGGCAGAATCCGCTCCGCCTGTTGGTAGGCCTGGCGCGCGAACCGCTCGGCCTCGACCCGGGTGGCACCCGGCCCGTACAAGGTGATCGTCGCGAGGTAACCGCGTGAGCGCAACACGACGAACCACGTACGTACGCTCGTGGTGCCCGAGGACGTGAGAATCCCCGCCGTCCGCGACCCCTCGCCGATGCGCGTGCCCGACGACTCGTAGATCGTGTCGGAGACCCAGCCGGAGCCGACCTTCACGCGGAAGGTGCGGCAGCTCGCCGGGGCCCGGACCTTGACCTGCCGGGCGGCGACGTCGGGCCCGACCGCCATCAGCGTCTCGGTGACGCTCTGCTGATTGCCCTTGACGAACGCCACCAGCGCGGAAGGCGCGGTCTGCACCGCCTTTTCCTCGGACAGGGCGTGTGTCGACGACGCGCACTGCGGTTTGTCGAGTTTGACCGCCTGCTGCATTTGATTGAGATTCTGTACGGCGGCGAGCGATCCGTATTCACCCCACTGGGGCGCACCCGATCGGGCGTATCCGGGAATGTCGGTAAGCAGTGCCTGGGTGAGCTGGTCGGCATTGTAGGAGCCCGGCACGGGCGCGGTGTAGGACGGGGTGGAGCCGTTCACGGCACGGCCGCCGCCACCTCCGCCGCAGCCCACGACCGAGGCCAGGGGAAGGAAGGCCGCAACGGCGATCAGTCTCCGTGATGTCATACCGAATGACGATAGCGCACTATTGGCCCGACACGCCGCGCAAATCATTCATCGGAATTAACCTCTAGCGCCTCGCACAGGGTAAAAAAGAAGAGCGATGCGGCCGACGCTCGTAAATCCGCAGAGGAATTGTCCGAAACAGTGGCATTGTATCGGGGGAAGCTTAATGCTCCGGAAAACATTCGTCATCATTCCGATTATCCTGCTCGCGCTCGCCGGGTGCAGCAACACCAAGTCCAAGGAGACCGCCCAGACCGGTGCGGCGCCCAGCGTCGGAGCCCCGGCGGCTCCCGGCAACGCTCCGGCGGCCACGGCGACGCCGACGGCGTGCCCGACCGGCAAGACTCGTAAGCTCGCCAAGACCCGCTTCGTCGCCAACGCCGGTCTCGCGGCGGGCGCGTTCAAGCGCTACATCTACGACCCGTACCGCAACGGCGCGTTCAAGAGCGGCGCCCACGGCCGCAAGCGCGCGATCGTCAAGGCCGGCGCCGCCGGCCTGTTCACGCTCGACCAGTTGCGCCGGGCCAAGACGAACGTCCAGGCCGACCCGACGCTGTGCAGGACACTGTCCGCCCCCATGCAGAACCTCAGCAACGTCATGAAGAGCGCCGTCGACAAGCTCCGGGGCGGCAACGTCGACTCGTCGTCGATCGGCGCCGCCTCGGGCGCGCTGGAGCAGACCCGGAGCACGGCCGGCAGCGCCGGCGCCGGATTCAAGGACAAGAACGTCCCCAGCAACATGATCGGCGGCTGACGACCGCTCACGGCCACGACCGCGTGATCGCCCGCGCCGGGCGGTCACGCGGTCGTCGTCCTTCCGAAACTCACCCGTGTTGCGGTTACGCTTCATCAGGTGACGACGCAGCCGGGCCCACCAGACGACACGCGCCTGGCGGGCTTCCCCGCCTTCGTCCGGGAGCTCGACGCGACGCTCTCGGTGCACCCGCAGTACGTCCTGTGGGGCAACCTGCACGACAGCTTCCTGGTGCCCCAGGAGGGCCGGCTGTTCCCGCTGCGCGACCTGTTGTGGGAGACGCTGCGCCGCAGCGGATACTCCTTCATGGTCGTCTACGACCAGGTCGACGGGCTGCGCGTGCACCCCGCCGACGACCGCGCCGCGGCCGACGCCGCGGCGAGCCTGTTCGGCAGCCGGGTCGACGAGCGCAAGGTGCCCTCGCTGGAGGGCCTGCGCACCTACCTCAGCGCACTCGCCCGGCCGACCCGTCCGCTCCGCGCCGCCTTCGTCATCGACTACGCGTCGCGCATCGCCCGCAACGCCACCGAGCTCGAACCCGCCGAGAAGGACTTCTTCGTCTTCTGCGAGAAGCTCTCGCGCACCGCCACGCCGGTGCGCACCGACGGCGAGCGCCCCAAGCCGCTCTACAACCCGGTGATCTGGCTCGCCCGGCGCCCCGGTGACCTGCCGTCGTGGCTGACCGCCGACAACGACGGCGTCCGCGAGATCGCCGTACCGCGCCCGCACCTCGGCGACCGTCAGCAGACCGCCCGGCTGCTGGCGCGCGCGTTCGAGGCCGCCGACCCCTCGGTCGACGTGACCGACGACTTCGCCCAAGAGGCCGAGGGCCTCACGCTTCAGGCGATGATCGAGGTGACCCGGCTCGCCAAGGAGCGCGACGTCGCGCTCGAGGACCTGCCCGACGCCGTCCGCACCTACAAGCTGGGCGTGCTGGACAACCCGTGGAAGCGCGAGCACCTGCGCAAACGCATCGTCGACGGCGAGCAGCGCGTGCCGGGACGCGTCGTCGGCCAGCCGCAGGCCGTCACCAAGACCCTCGACATCCTCAAGCGCGCCGTCCTCGGCCTGTCCGGCGCGCAGGCGGCGCGCGCCTCCAGCCGCCCGCGCGGCGTGCTGTTCTTCGCCGGGCCGACCGGCGTGGGCAAGACCGAGCTGGCCAAGGCGATCACCTCGCTGGTCTTCGGCAACGAGGACGCCTACCTCCGCTTCGACATGAGCGAGTTCTCCGCCGAGCACGCCGGTGACCGGCTGATCGGCTCACCGCCCGGCTACGTCGGCTTCGAGGCCGGCGGCGAGCTGACCAACGCCGTGCGCGAAGACCCGTTCCGCGTCATCCTCTTCGACGAGATCGAGAAGGCGCACCCGCGCATCCTCGACAAGTTCCTGCAGATCCTGGAGGACGGCCGGCTGACCGACGGCCGCGGCAACACGGCGTTCTTCTCCGAGTCGATCCTCGTCTTCACCTCCAACCTCGGCACCCGCGGCGTGCGGCCCGGCATGCCGTACGAGGACCTGGAGAGCTCCATCCGCGGCGCCATCACCGAGCACTTCACCACCGAGCTGAACCGCCCCGAGCTGCTCAACCGGTTCGGCGACAACATCGTCATCTTCGACTTCATCGGGCCGGAGGCGGCGGGCCGCATCTTCGACCTGCAACTCGCCAACATCTGCCGTCGGGTGAGCGACGAACACCACATGAAGCTTCTGCTGTCGGACGAGTCGACGGCCACGCTCCGCGACTGGTGCACGAGCGAGCTCGACAAGGGCGGCCGGGGCATCGGCATGGCGCTCGAGTCGTCCTTCATCAACCCGCTCGCACGCGCCCTGTTCGACCGCGGGCCCGCCGCCGAGGTGACAGTCACCGGTATCCGCCGTGAGGGCAACATCACCGTCGTGGATCTCCAGTGACGAGGGGAGCCCGGCGAGCATGAGCGACCTGCTGCTGGCCAAGGCGCACTACCCGGTGACGACGCTCGGGCCCGGACGGCGGGCCGGGATCTGGACTCAGGGCTGCACCCTGCACTGCCCGGGCTGCCTGTCGCGCGACACCTGGGACGCCGACCCGGACACCGCGATCGCGGTTCCGGCCGTGCTCGGCTGGCTCAGGTCGCTCGACCAGGTGGACGGCGTGACGATTTCCGGGGGAGAGCCGTTCCAGCAGCCGGAGGCGCTGCGCGAACTGCTCCGCGGAATCCGCGCCTGGGCATCGCCGGAGGTGGACGTTCTGGTGTATAGCGGATACGCATTGTCACGGTTGCGAGCTTCCGCGTGGTCGCGCGAACTTCTCGCGCTGTGCGACGCCGTCGTCACGGGGCCGTACATCGACCGCCTGAACTCCCCAGACTCCGGACACCTCTGGCGTGGCTCGGCCAATCAGCGCATCATCCCTGTTAGTGAGCTAGGCGAGAAACGCTATGGTGACGCGGAGGGCGGCGAAACGCGGCCGCACATGCAGATATCGGTTGAAGCCGATCGTGTTTACTACATCGGGATTCCACGGAGGGGCGACATGGAGCGGCTGACAGAGCGACTCTCGCTCTCCGGAGTCCACGGCGGGGAGGTGTCATGGCGTCCCTGACATGCCCGGTCTGTGCCGCTCCGGTACGGCAGGGAGACTTGATCTGTATCAACTGCGGAGCCAACCTCGCCAGGCGCGAGGGGCCTCAGCAGCAGGGGTACCCACCGCAGCAGGACCAGCAACAGCAGGGGTATCCGCCACAGGATCAGTCTCCCTACGCTCAGCAGCAGGGGTACCAGGGCCATGATCAACAGCCCTACCAGCAGTACCCCCCACAGCAGGGCTACCCCCAGCAAGATCGGCAGCAGCAGGGCGGCTACCCGCCCCAGCAGGGGTACCCGCCACAGCACGATCAGGGCGGTTACCCGCCGCCCCACGACCAGCAGCGGCAGGGCGGCTACCCACCCCAGCAGGACCAGGGCTACCCGCCGCAGCAGGACCGGCCGCAGCAGGGCTATCCGCCGCCGCAGGACCAGGGATATCCGCCCCCGCAGCAGCACGGGTACCCGCCGCAGCAGGACCAGGGTTACCCGCCCCAGCCCCAGGACCAGGGCTACCCGCCACCGCAGGACCAGGGCTACGGGCAGCAGCAGCCGTACCAGCAGCAGCCCCCGCAGCAGCAGGGCTACGGCACGGGCGGTTACGGTTCGCCGAGCGCTCCGCACGTGCCCCCGCCGCCGCGCGAGCCCACCATGACCGGATCCGGCGGCGAGTCGACGGCGGCGTTCACGCCGTTCTGCCCGCACTGCGGTGCCGAGATCCCCGACGTGGGCAACCCGGTCTGCGTCCAGTGCCTGCGCCCGCTGCACGACCAGGGCGGCGGAGGCGGCGGCGGTCCCCAGCAGCTGAACGTCACGGTCACGTTCACCTCGGGCGACCTGCAGGTCCAGCCGGGGCAGGAGCTGGTGCTCGGCCGTGACCCGGTGCACTCGCCGGTGGCCAGCACGTTCTCCCGCTTCGACAACGTCTCACGCCGGCACGCGACGCTCGGCATCGACAACAGCGGCCAGCCGTGGGTGCGCGACGAGCGGTCCACGAACGGCACGTTCGTCAACGACCGGCGGTTGCAGCCGGGCGAGCAGACGTCGCTGCGGGACGGCGACTCGCTGCGTCTCGCGGCCGACGCGCGTGGTCAGGTACGCGTCGGACGCTGACCGTCGCGAAGGTTCCCTGGCGGCCCCGGACGGGCCGTCAGGGTCGCCGAGCCCCCGCCCGGCCCGCGAATCTCCGCGGTGAGCATGCCGCCGAAGGACGTGGCCGCCCGAGGCCAAGCCATGATCGGACCGCCGCTTCCGCTGCGGCGCGGCGCCCTCTGTCGTACGGTGAATCGGATCCCCCACGCGGGCGAGCGTCCGCGATCCAGCCGTCCTTTCGTACCGAACGCGTATCGAGTCCGTCGGCTTGCTCACAAAGATGCAACAAAGCCCGGCAAATGGGTACGACATCACACGTAGCACTGCGACGGACGACGACAAGCAGGACGGCAGCCTGATCGTGCGACGGATGAGCAAGGTGGGACGACGTGGTAACTCTTCGTACAGCACCCTCGTATCCCGCCATACGGCACCGCCAGCCCATGCCGGAAGAGACGGGGGATCAGGTAGACGAGATGCATTTCACTGTGGATCATCTACCCGGGGTGCGACGGTTCGTCGCCGCGCACGCCCGTAAGTGCGGACTGGACGAGGACTCGGTCGGTGACCTGGTGATCGCCGTGAACGAGATCGCCACGAACGGCGTCCGGCACGGATCCCCCAAGGCCGAGCTGCGCATGTGGGCCTCGAACGGGCGCGTGTACGCGGAGGTGCGCGACGAGGGTCACTGGGTGCCCTCGGACGCGGGTGAGGCGCCGCCCTCCACGGACGCGGAAGGCGGCATGGGCCTGTGGGTGACGCGCCAGATCTGCTCGGCCGTGCACATCATCGCTGGTGAACGCGGCACGATCGTCCGACTTGAGATGCCCCTCCCACCGCGTTACGCCTGACCTGTACGGTGGCGTCCTGAGTTTCCGTGGAGGTCACCGTGGCAGCGCTCGAACTCAGCTCCACTCGCCATGGCGACCGTACGGTCGTTGCGGTGAAGGGCGAGCTGGACATCATCAGCCGTACCCAGTTCACCGCCCATCTGGACCGTGTCATCCGAGAGCACGGTCACAAGATCATTCTTGACCTCTCGGCCCTGAGCTTCATCGACACGAGTGCCCTCAGCACCGTCGTCTCGTACTGGAAACGCCTCTCGTCCACCGAGGGCGGCATGCTCGCGCTGGCCGGCGCCCAGTACACCAGCGCCCGCGTCCTGTGGATCACCGGCCTGGCGCAGCGCCTCCCGATGTACGACGACGTGGAGGCGGCGCTCGCCGCGACCTGAAACCCGCGGCTCGAAAGGCCTCGTCGCGGCAACCGCCAGGCGCCCTCGATCGTTCGGGCCCTGTCTCAACGTCAGACGGATGTGGTGGCCAGGCGGGACTGAGGGGATCCGCGCCCGTCCGCGCGGAGGGGAAGGCCCCGTCTGGCCATGCCCGGTTCGTCGCCGTCGGTCTCCCGCCGCTTGGACGCGGCCCCGGCCGGCGAGATTCGCGGCCCGGGGCGGGCCGCGCTCGGCCGAGGTCGCGCCGTGCAGGAGGCGACATACCGGGCTTGCGCGGAATCGCCGGCGTGTTCCGCGCAGGCGCTGTGGAGATGGCCGGTGGACGCCCTGACCGCTCCTTGGGGCGCTGTTCTGGACGCGATCAGGGCGCGGTCCGCACCGGCGGTGGAAGGCGGACGGCGGCCTCCGCCGCCCGCCTCCCCCCGGTTCCCCCCGACGAGGCCTCAGCAAGCGAGCCGTGCCTGCGCGTCGCGGCCTCCGGTGTGCCCCCGGTGGCCGGAGCTTCGTCGCAACGCCCAGCTTCGGCAAACCCCCTGTTCAGACCTCATTTCCGACGCTAGGCACACGTCTCAGGTTTGTCAAATGTCTGTCTAGGCTCTGTACATTGGGATTTATGGAGCCGGGGCCGGCGATGCTACGGATCGGCGAACTCAGCCGGCGGCTCGGGGTGAGCACCCACGTCCTGCGCGCCTGGGAGCGCCGGTACGGTCTGCTTCAGCCCGAGCGGTCGTCCGGGGGGTATCGCCTCTACTCCGAAAGCGATGAGCACCGCGTACGCGTCATGCAGTCGCATCTGGCACGTGGCCTGTCCGCGGCGGAGGCGGCACGTGCCGCTCTCCGGGAGACCGCCGGGGGCCCGCCGCCGGCGCTCGTCCCCTCGGTCCGGCCCACCGACGACGGCACGCTCGCCCAGGCGCTCGACAGGTTCGACGAACCCGCGGCGCAGGCGATACTCGACCGGCTCCTGACCGACTTCACGCCCGAGACCGTCCTGCGCGACGTGTTGCTGCCCTACCTCCACGAGTTGGGCGACCGCTGGGAGCGTGGGGAGGTCACCGTCGCGGAGGAGCACTTCGCCAGCAACGTCCTGCGCGCCCGCATCGCCGCGCTCGGCCGTGGCTGGGGCCGGGGCCACGGCCCGCTCGCGCTGCTCGCCTGTCCGCCCGGAGAGCTGCACGACCTGCCGCTGCTCGCCTTCGGCGTCGTCCTCTACCGCAACGGCTGGCGCGTCGGCTACCTGGGCGCCGCCACACCGATACCCGACCTGCTGCGCACCGCCTCGGCGTCGTCGCCCCAGCTGATCGTCCTGTCGGCCGTGGCGCCCGACCGATTCGCCGGCCTGGAGGCTGATCTGCTGCGCCTGGCCGGCGTCGCACCGCTCGCGCTGGGCGGCCACGGCGCGGACGCCGCGACGGCTCGGGCGGTCGGCGCCCGATGGCTGGCCGGCGACCCGGTCACCGAGGCCGAACGCCTTTCCCGCGCCGGCGCCTTGACCTGAACCAAGGTCGAGGTCGCAGGCTGGGGGCCGTCGAAAGGGATCTCATGCGCGCTGTGTGGTTGCGGGAGTTCGGTGGTCCGGAGGTGCTCGTCGCGGGCGACGCACCCGAGCCGGAGGCCGGGCCCGGGCAGGTGGTGGTGGACGTGGCGTACGCCAACATCACGTTCGTGGAGACGCAGATGCGGACGGGCGGCGGGCCGTTCCCGATACGGCCGCCCATCGTGATGGGCAACGGTGTCGGCGGTGTCGTCTCCGCCGTCGGCGAAGGCGTCTCGCCGGACCTGGCCGGGCGCCGCGTGCTCGGCAGTCTGGGCGGGTCGGGCGGGTACGCCGAGCGCGCCGTGGTGCGCGCCGACGCCCTCGTCGAGGTGCCCTCCGGCCTCGCCCTCGACTCCGCGGTGGCGCTGCTGGCCGACATGGA
>NZ_JBHLZP010000198.1:0-13976 GCF_042429965.1 Actinoallomurus acaciae | reverse complement strand
GCTCGGGCCTGGGCGGCGTCGGCGGAATCGGCGGCGGTCTGGGCGGCGTCGGCGGTGCCGGGCTCGGCAGCACCGGCCTCGGCGGAGGCGCCGGTGGCGGGCTCTCCGGATATCCGTCACAGCTCAGCGGCGGTGGCGGTCCCGGTGCGAACGGCGCGAACGGCGTGAACGGCTCCTCCGGCAACGGCGGCGAGGGCTCGGGCGGCGTCCCGTTCTTCCCTCCGATGATGGGCGGCGCCGGGGCGGGCGGCGACAAGCCGCAGGAGCGCGAGCGCCAGACCTGGCTGTCGGAGGACGAGGAGATCTGGGGCACGCGCGTCGACGTCGGCTCCGGCGTCATCGGCCGTCTCGACGAGGACGTGTTCGAACCCGAGGAGATACCGGTGGCCGGGCCGTCACGCCGCGCTCGCCCGGACACGCGACGGCGTCGCCCCGCCGAGAAGAAGGAGCGGAAAGAGGAGATCCAGGCCCCCGGCGAGGAGTCCGGCTCCGCGTCGGCGACGTGACATCGGCACGACCACGGAAGGAACGAACCATGTCCGAACCCATGGAGTTCGACATGCAGCAGGCCATCGCCGAGCTGCGTGCCGAACAGGTCCGCATCCAGGCGGCCGGCGAGCGCATGACGAAGGTCACCGGTACCGCGACGTCGAAGGACCGGATGGTCACCGCGACCGTCGACGGCCAGGGCCGGCTCACCGGTCTGCGGCTGGCCGGGACCCGCTATCGCGGGCTCGCCCCGGCCGAGCTGTGCACGCGCATCGTCTCGACCGTCCGCGCCGCCCAGGAGGACGCGGCCCGCGAGACCGCGAGCGCCCTCACCGGGCTCCTGCCGCCTGGACTGGGCGTCCCGGTCGACGGCGACTTCGACCTCGACGCCATGTTCGACGCCGCGGTCTCCGCGGCGATGGCCTCGGCCCCCGACGCGAACGGAACCTCCCCGGAAGGAGCGGACCGCGATGGCTGACGACGACACCTTCTCGGTCGACATCGAAGAGCTCAGACGCGGTGGCGTCGACATCGAGCACCTGGCCACCCTCGCGGCCACCATCTACGGCGACCTGCACAACGTGACCAGCAAGTACGGCCGCAGGCTCGGCGGCAACGGCGACACGCAGAAGGCCTTCGAGGCGAACTACTACCCCGCGGCCGAGGACAGTGAGGACTTCCTGCGCGACCTGAAGGGGCTGGTCGACACGCACGGCGGCAAGACGATCGAGCTGGGCGGCCTGTTCGGTGACGTGAACGACACGACCATCACCGAATCCGGCGGCCACGGCCGCAAGGGCTGATTCCCCATGGCGATCGAGGTTCCCGAGGGCGTACAGGGGCTGTTCCTCGTCCTGACCGGCGAGAAGTGGCCGACCGCGAACGAGGACGCGTTGCGCGAGGTCGGCAACGCCTGGGGAACCGCCGGCGATCGCCTCGAGAACGAGCTCGCGCCGTACATGCTCCAGGCGGTCCAGAAGATCAGGGCGAACTTCACCGGAAAGTCGGCGATCAAGTTCGCCGACATGATGGCGCCCTATGTCGTGGACCAGCCGCGGTACATCCCCCAGGCGGCCGCGCAGTTCCAGCAGCTGAAGAAGTTCCTGCTGGACGCGGCCACCCAGGTGGAGTACGTAAAGATCATTTCGATCGAGGAGCTGGTGCTCCTCATCGCCCAGATCGCCTGGGCGATCGCGATGGCCTTCTGGACCGACGGCGCCAGCATGACCTGGCTCGCGGCCCGGATGGCCATCGTCCGGTTCCTGCTGAAGACCTGGTGGGGACGCCTGGTCCTGCAGTTCATCCTCGCCGAGCTGTTCGGCATCGCGTTCCAGGTCGCGCTGGACGTGCTGACGCAGGCGATCCAGTTCGCCAAGGGCACGCGGACGAGCTGGGACGTCCATGCCACCATCAGCGCGGTCGAGGTCGGCGCGATCGGCGGGCTGCTGTCGCTGCCCTTCTCGGCCATCGGCCACTTCCTGTCGCACCAGCTGACGAACGGGCTCACCAGGCTTCTCGGCCGCGAGGTCAGCGCCACGACCCTCCAGCCCGTCGTGGTCCGCGCCGTCAACGGGGCCGCGCGCAACCTCGGCAAGGACACGCCGATCCCGAAGGCCGCCAAGAGCATCACCGAGAACCTGTTCCGCGCCGCGGACAAGCCGCTGCGCATCCGGCTCACCGAGATCGGGGTCCCGGCGATCATCGAGATGACCGAGGAGGGTCTGCACGAGGCCATCACCGAGGGCGTCGTCATGGCGGCCAACGGGCAGGGCTTCCAGTTCAACCCCTTCTCCTTCACCTCGGGGGTGGCCTCCAGCATCGCCACGCAGAGCGGTCATGGCATCGGCGGGCGCCTGGCGGGGCCCAAGCCGGTACGGGAGGGCTACACGGCGCTCGGCGACGGCGGCCACGGCGACGAGGGAGACGACCGCGCGCCGTCGCCGGCCGGCGACATCTCCGACACCGACTCCTTCGCCGACGATGCGCCCCTGCTCGGGCACTTCGACGAGGACACGACGACGGCCGTGTCGACGCCCGCCACGTCACCCGCGTCTAGCCCGCCGTCGACCCGGCCGTCCTCACCGTCGCCGGGCGACGGCACGAGCCGGAACACGACGCAGCCGCCCGCCTCGACCACCCCGCCGAGGGACACCGGTTCGCGTAGCGATTCGGCCACGGGCGTCTCACGGAACGGATCGTCGCCGACCCGCGCCTCGCAGACCTCGCCGAGAGACACCGGTTCGCGTACCGGTCCGGCCACGGGCGTCTCGCGGAACGGATCGTCGTCGACCCGTGACTCGCAGGCCCGGCCGCCCGTGTCGCCGGAGGACACCCCCTCGCGTACCGGGCTGACCAGCCCGGCGACGAGCGTGCCTTCGAGCCGGGAGCGTACGAGCACGGACGCGTCGGAGTCCACGGCGGCCACGCGCTCCTCGACCGGGACGCCGGGCTCCTTCACACGGGAGGACCAGGGCGGCCAGAAGACGACCTCCTCGACGTCCTCGGCCTCCTCGCGCGACCCGTTCCGCGAGGGCGGCCGGTCCGCGACCACGCCCCCCTCCACGACCCGGACCTCCGCGAACGGCACCGGCTCGGAGGAGGCCACCGCCGGGGCGGGCCAGGGCACCGGCGGCCGTTCGAACGACCGGACCACGACGAACCAGGGCGGCCCGAGCCGGTCGCAGACCAGGATCCCCGGCAACACCGGCCCCGCGAACGACCGCACCACGAGCGACCGCACCACGAGCGACCGCACCACGAGCGACCGCACCGCCGGAGACCAGGGCGGCAACGAACGGTCGCCGCAGCGGCAGACCAACCCGTTCCGCGCACGGATGGAGGAGCGGGCCCGTGCGGCGTCCTCCGGTGAGGGGACCGCGCGGTCCGAACTGCCCGCCGAGGTGATCGACGACGCCACCGTCGTCCCCGCGGCGCAGTTGGCCTCCCTGGACATCTCCCACGTGCCGCTCGCCAGGCGGCTCGTCGTGGACGCCGCCGAGGGCGAGGTGCTGCCCGCCCACGAGGTCCAGGCCGCCGCGGACCGGATCCGCGTCGAGGTCGTGGCCCGGGTGGACCGCGCGCAGGTCGGCAACGGCCGGCGCAAGGGCGTGCAGTGGATGAGCTTCCCCGGGAACGGGGGGCGGCCGAGACCGGTGCAGGTACCGGGACCGATCACGCCTCCGTGGTCGCACACCCCCCTGTCCGACGCGGAGTTCCGGAGCGCCTACCCCTGGCTGCCCGACATCAACCCGATGTACACCACGGGCGGGGACTTCCTGACGAACTGCCTCCTCGCCGCCATCGGCGTCGAGTTCACCCTGGAGGAGGCGCGGCAGAACCCGGGCGTACGGCCCGCGCAACTGCACTACTACCAGGTGCCGCCGGAGCGGCAGGCCCCGTACGACCACCTCGCCAACATGGGCAGGGGCGACCCGGTCGACGTGTCCGGCTACCAGGCGGTCGAGCACGCCATGAAGGCCGCCGGCGACGGCGCGCGCGGGATGCTCCTCGTCGGCCGGAGCGGCAATGACGTCGACCACGTGTTCAACGTCGTGAACAGGAACGGCCGGATCGTGTACCTGGACGGCCAGAAGGGGGAGCAGGCGACGCTGCCGGAGCGGTTCCGTAGCCTGCAGTTCCTGCCGACCAGTGAGGGTTTCCCGCGCGGGGCCATCGCCGAGCGTTCGACCCCGTGGCCCCACGGCGCGTACATCGGGTCGGACCAGCCCCCGGCCACCGAGGGCACCGGCGACGGCGCCGACTTCGTCGAGACGCTGCCCTGGGGACGGCCGCCCACCGACGACAGCCGTGGACGCTACCCGTTCGCCGGCCGCGGCGAGGTGCTGGGCAAGGGCGACGGTACGGGCGGGATCCCGGGCATCGGCCCGGAGACGCGGAAGAAGTGGGCGGAGGAGAAGGCCGACGCCCAGAAGAAGGCCGCCACCGGCGGGAAGGCCGAACGGAAACGGGCCGGGCCGCGCCGCGGCGGCCGGGGGCGCGGTGGCAACACCCCCGCGACCATCAACGACCTGCCCGCCGAGCCGGTCGAGGAGCGGCCGCGCACGACTCCGTTCTCCGGCCCCGGACAGACCCTGGGCGAGGGCGACGGTGCGAGCGGCATTCCGGGCGTCGATCCGGAGACGCGGAAGAAGTGGGCGGAGGAGAAGGCGGCGGCCGAACAGAAGACGGAGAAGCGGGCCACGCCTCCGCGAACGGCGCGACCGCCGCGCTCGGGCAAGGGGCACGGCGGCGACCCGATGACCGTCGCCGACCTGC
Source organism: Actinoallomurus acaciae (assembly GCF_042429965.1). Taxonomy (NCBI): domain Bacteria; kingdom Bacillati; phylum Actinomycetota; class Actinomycetes; order Streptosporangiales; family Thermomonosporaceae; genus Actinoallomurus; species Actinoallomurus acaciae. Next base: position 9,212 of record NZ_JBHLZP010000198.1, on the reverse strand, counting down.
CGGAGACCGCACCGCCGAAGTTCCCCGGGGTCGGCCGGACCACGGGCACGGGCACGGGAACGGGCGGGATCCGCCGCCTCAGCCAGAGCGAACGGGCGAGGTGGTTCGCCGAACGGCGGAAGCGGCTCGCCGCGCGGGACGGCGAGAGGACCGGCCGCGGCACCGAGCCCTTCTCCGGCTCCGGCCACCGGCTGGGCGAGGAGGACGCCCAGGGCGCCGGCATCAAGGGCCTGGACAACGACGTACGCGCCGAGTCGGCGGCCGAGCGCGCCGAGAAGGACCGGCAACGGGCCGAGCAGGGCAGGCCGCCGGCCCGGTCCGCGCGGGTCCGGCCCCGCCGTACCGGCAAGGGGTACGACGGGGACCCGATGACCTTCGCCGACCTGCCGCCGGAGTCGTCGCCGGCCGAGCGGCCCGCACCGTTCTCCGGTACGGGCCACAAGCTCGGCGAGGATGACGGGAAGGGCACCGGCATCGCCGGTCTCACCGAAGAGGACCATCGGAGGGCGGAGGCCGCACGCGCCGCGAAGACCGCCGGGGGAGCGCCGACGGTCTCGCCGCGGCGGACCGGCAAGGGATACGACGGCGACCCGATGACCGCCGACGACCCGCCGACGGAACGCCCGGCGCAGGAGCGCGAGCAGTTCCCCGGCGACGGCGAGGTGCTGGGCAAGGGCGACGGCAAGGGCACCGGCATCCCCGGCCTGGACAACGAGACCCGTGAGAAGGCGCGGGCCGAGCGGGCGAAGCGCGGCGACCCGCCGGCCGGACCGGTCAGGCTCCGCCCGGCGCCGAAGGAGCCGGTCACCCTCAAGGATCTGCGTGACGCGGAGTCGAAGGGCGGCGAGGGCACGGCCGGGACCGGCACCCACGGCACGGTGGGGACGCGTAACGGCAACGGCACGATGACCGTCCTCGAGCAGCCCGAACGGGTCGCCGAGGAGGGCCGGGCGGCCACCACCGACAAGCCGCCCGCCACGACCGGGACGGAGCGACCGCGGACCGAGCGCACGCCCAAGGCGCCCGGGCGGAAGGCCGATCGCGCGGAGAGGGATGAGCCTCCGCCGCCGTACGCCGCGACGACGCCGGACACCACGAAGGTCGCCTCCGCGGACGTGCGTCCGGGCACGAGGCCTCCGGCGTCCCGTGCCGGCGAGCCGCAGAGCACCCCGGACCCGGCCCTGGCCGACGCCCGTACGACCCTGAACGAGCTCGACCCGAAGCGGCGCGCCGAGGCCCTGAACGAGGCGCAGGCGCTCGTCGGGGACCTGAGCGGCCTCGTGCCCTCCGCACGGGACGAGGGCGGTCCCGTCTCCCGCGCCGACCGGGCCGGGCTGCTGGTGGCCGCGGCGATCGCCCACTCCGGGCGCCCGGCCGGGGAGACGCTCGCGCGTGAGCTGGCACGGAAGGGCCTGCACGAGCCGCCGCCTCAGCCCGTCCCCCGCGTCACGGTCGACCACGAACGGCTGGACGTCGCCCGGACAACGCTCGACCTGGTGAAGAAGGCCTCGGAGGATCACTACGCGCAGGTCCTGGAGGAGGCCCGGCTGATCGTCAAGCACCTGGTCGGCACGAACCCCTCACCGTTCGCGACCCGGGGCAAGGCACGGCGGCTGGCCCTCGTCTGGCTGCTGACGGCGGCGGAGATCCCGTGGGCCGGCCACCAGGCGGCCGAGAACCTCGCGGCCGACATCCTCGGCCTGCCGCGCTCCTCCACCTCCGGCGTCCGGTCCCGCCACGTGACCGGGCTCGCGAGCGCGGCCAGGAACGACCCGGGCCGGGCCCGTACGACGCTCGGCCTCATGTCGGACGCGCGGGCCGAAGGGTTCTTGAACGAGGCGGACACGATCCTGCGGGAGGCGACCGTCCAGACGCCGGTGCCGCCCGCCGGTGGCCGCGCTCGGCGGCTGCTGGTCGCCGCGGAGCTCGCCCGGTCCGGACGCCGGGCCGGGACGGAGCTCGCGCGGGCACTCGTCGCGGAGGCCGCGCGGAAGGGCGCCTCGGCCAGGGCCAAGACGTCCTCGGGCCCGCGCAAGCAGGTCCGCTTCGCCGACGAGGTCACCGTCCACGACGAGACCGAGGACGCGCTCGAACACGAGCATGGAGTCGAGGACGAGCGGGACGTCTCCGAGGCGGCGGAGAGGACGCCGGATACCGAGCCGCGGTCGCCCGCCCCTTCGCCGATGCGGGTCGAGGACGTCATCCGGAACACGCGCGTGGGCATGGTCGGCGACCAGGTGGTGGCGATCTGGCTCCCGGGCGCGCCGAAGACCGGGCCGGCGTTCGACGCCAAGACCCTGACCCGGCTCGGCCGGCTCGCGCCCGAGGGGATGGTGCTGGTCTTCGGCTCCGTCCACGACGGCCGGGTGACGGCCGGCGAGCGGGAGATCTCGGTGGACGCGCTGGCCGCGGTCATCGCCGGCAAGGCGCCCGCGATGAAGCCGTTCCTGCTGATGTCCGGGGGAGCGAGCGTCGCCGAGCCGCTGTCGCGGGCGTTGGACGAGCCGGTGCTGGCCACTCCCCACGAGGTCGGGTACGACGCGGAGACCGGCGACGTGGTGTCCCGGCGCCCCGGCGGCACGACGGACGGAACGACGCCGGAAGAGGACTGGTTCCGCGTGTTCTCCCCGGGCGACGAGGGCGGGACGCCGATCCTCATGGCGCTGTTCGACGGCGCTCGCGAGGGCTGGCGCCGGCAGGACGGGGACCCCGATCCCGACCCCGATCCCCATTCGTCGAGCTCGGTCGGCCGGTCGGAGGACAGGAAGGACGACGACCGGCCGACCGCGCCGCCGCGGCCCCCGAACGGCCCGCTGCCGCCGCAGCCCGTCGCGACCCCCATCGCGGCCGACCCCATGATCCGCTCGATCGGCGTGCCGCGTGCCGGCCTGCCGCGGCAGCCGGAGCTCCTCGCGAGCATCCGCGCCGAGCTGGACGCCGCGGGGGTGCGGTACAACGAGAACGAGCTGAACCTGCTGGCCCACCGGATGCTCGCCAACTATCCGTATCTCCTCGGGGATGACGCCCCGAACGGCACGAACGGCCTCCAGGTGCCGATCGGCGACGCCGAACTGCTCATCTCGCTCGAGGCCACCGACCCGCACACGCTGAACAACCCGGCCGGCTCGACACTGACGCCCTCACAGCTGCCGCCGGTCGAGGGCGAGCACCACGCCGTCGACACCATCAACGCGACGTACGCCACCGGGGCGCACGTCCAGACCCAGGCCGGGCAGACCGGCGCGACCCGCGGAGCGCTCTCGCTGACCTTCGGCATCGGCGTGGGCCCCGGCGTCCTGCAGGTCGTCAAGGTCGGCGGCAGCATCTCCGGCACGACGAACCAGTCGAACCGCAGCGACACCCACATCGCCGACGCCGAGGGCGGTCACGTCGAGGACAACCGCACCGAGGCGCGCCTGGTCTCCTACATGCCGAAGTGGTCGTTCAAACTGCGGACCGACGCGAACCAGAGCTGGACCACGACCGACGTCCACCGCCTCGACGGCCGGACCGACGAGCGGCTGCTGCTGTGGATCCCCGGCCACTACCTGGACACTCCCGCGCCGGACCAGGTGACCGCGACCGGCGCCGCGGTCAAGACGAGGAATCTGCCGCCGTTCTTCTCCGCGTCGGGCCTGACGAACATCCCGCGGCTGTTCGACGAGATCGTGGCGACGCTGCGCGGCCAGGGCCTCGACCTGCCGATGGGCAGCATGATCCGCCAGGAGCTGCTGCAGAAGCTGTGGAACCTGAACGCCCACCTGGACGAGGCCGTCAACACGGCGCGCGGCTACCGGATCACGCTGCACAACAAGTACGGGCGGCCGGTGGCGACGGTGGCGGTCAGGTCCGAGCGGCTGGCCGCCGCGCCCCGGGTCGGTGCGACCAGCGACAAGGCGCACATCGAGAACGTGCGGACCGCCATCGACGGAACGAGCGGCGGCCACAACATCACCAACAGCAGCACGCTGACCTTCCCCAGCCTGGAGTTCGACCTGCTGCCGAACCCGCTCGGGCTGCCCGACGTCGGCCTCGGCGTCAGCACCTCGCTGGGCTTCACCTCCTCCAACGTCGACGGGATATCGACGGGCCGGGTCGGCCTCAACGTGCTGGTGCCGCGCAACACCTCGCACACCGCCGCGTACCACATGTCGTTCTCCCACCGGGCGACGGTCAGCGTCCGCAAGGGCGACCGGCGGGACGCGCCCAGGACCACGAGGCCGGTGCGCGGCGGCGCCCTGGTCCGGATGCCGGAGGCGGCGGCGTACGAGCACGGCTTCGCGGTCGACCGGGAGGCGCTGAAGCGGCCGCCGGCGCACGGCGGCACCCGGCCGTACGCGCCGGACGCGATCCGGAACACCGGCGTGCGCAAGGGCGATCCCGCCACCAAACCGGTGCCGCAGTACGTCGCGGACGGCAAGGGTGTCGGGATGGGCCTGGTCATGGTCGCGGACGGGACCGTCCAGGCGCTCCAGCAGCGCGTCAAGGACGAACTGCGCGGGCGGGGCTTCCTGCCGGCGGACGACGAGGACCCGTTCGCCGGGTACTCCTGGTACGGCCACGGCAACAAGACCGACAGCCTGATCGACAACCTCGAACTGGTCGAGAAGATGGTCTCCAGCCGCGGCCTGGACTCCCACTACGACCAGATCCACCAGGACGGCATGACCTTCACCCTGCGCAAGCGGCGTGGCGGCGCCGGGGTGGACTGGGACGTCGACTCCGCGAAGGTCACCATCACGGCGACGCCGCACACCGCCAAACCGCCGCGGTTCATCCGCAGCACGAACGAGTTCCACACCGTCAACCTGGCGATGGGCATGGACAGCGCGGGCATGTCCGTCAGCCACTCCCGCAAGCTCGCGTGGGGCGTCAAGCTGCGGGGGACCTTCAAGGTGCTCAAGGCGGCCCTCATGGGCATCGAGTTCCAGCGGATCGTCGGCGCCTCCGACTCGCTGAACTTCCTCAACAACCGTCCGGAGCTCCTGGAGTACCCCGGGGACGTCGACGAGTTCGCGCTGACCAGCGACTACCACATCCGGATCGAGTACCAGCACTCGGGCCGGCAGGGCAAGATCCGCAAGGGCAGCCGCGACCCCGCGGTGACGCACGTGGCGGACCAGACCGCGCAGGCGTACCTGCTGCCCCTGGGAGCCGGTCCGCAGCAGGGCCCGAGGTCGGCCGGTCCGACGCCGGCCGAGGTGCTCGACCAGGGCGTCGTCTACTTCCTCGACACCACCGGCGTCCGGGACGCGATCGAGGCGCTCGGGGACATGGCCGACCCGGCCGGCACGGCGTCCTCGATCCGCGACACCTACGCGAGCACCATCGAGCTGCGGTCGCACCTGAAGGAGATCCTGCAGGGCGAGTACACCACCGACCGTCCGTTCGAGCCGGGCCTGTTCCGCGACACGTTCGGCGCCATGGACATCAGGGGCGAGATGGGCCCGTCGATGTTCACCGGCGCCACCAACGACAAGTTCGTCCTGGGCATCATCAAGCTGTGGCTGGCCGAGAACCGCCTCACCGACACCAGCTCGGCCGGCTGGACCTGGGACCAGCTCGACGTCGCGGCCGGCGGTGACGCCGGGCACGCCACCCTGGTCGGCGAGACCGACGTCAACCGGCACTGGCAGCACAACCGCTCGAAGGGCAGCGGCCGCACCGGTGGCAAGGAGCTCATCCAGCTCGACTTCAACCGCGTCTACTCCTACCGCAGCACGGTGAACCTCACCGTCCGCAGCCTCCGGGAGAAGCACTCCAAGCTCCTGCCGAGCGGTTCTCCCCGGTACCGCCCCGTACCGGTGCCGGGCCGGGGCATGGTGTACCTGCTGCCCGAGCCGGAGGCGCTGACCCGGTACGCCGAAGGCGTCCTGCCGGTCTCCGACGCCCAGCTCAAGGACGCCATGCTCCGCTGGCGGAACGGCCGGCTCAAGCTGAGCGGCGACGTCGTGGCGAAGATCCTCATGCGCTGGAACAAGGAGGTGCCCGGGCTGCCACGGGAGACGCGGGTCAGCCGCGTCCGGCTGGCGCGGGCGCTCGCGCGGATGCACGGTACCGGTACGGTCCGGATCCTCGACGACGACGTGCGCCGGGACTTCAACGCCACCTTCGGGCACTCCCTCGAGAACCCGGCGTCGCTGTACCTCCGTCCGCGGATGCCGGCGGACGTCGTCGCGTACGCCGAGGGCCACGGGCCCTCGCTCACCGGCCCGCGACTGGTCCAGGTCCTGGCCGGCTGGCACGACGGCACGGTACGGCTGAGCGGCGACGTGGTGGCCCGGACCCTGATGCGCTGGCACGCCGAGGCGCCCGTGCTGCCGGGCACCTTCCAGCACGGGCGCGGCGTGCTCGTCGGAACCCTCGCGCACCGGCACCGCACCGGCGGCGCGCCGATCGACTCGCTGGAGGTCCGGGAGCGGTTCAACCAGGCGTTCCGGCAGAACCTGTCGAACCCGCCGCGCCCGTACCACCTGATGGAGATGCCGGAGTACCTGACCCGGGACGACCCGAACGGCCGGGTCCTCGGGCATTCGGGCGTGCACGACCTGGACTACGACGACCATCGGTCCACCTACCAGATCGTCCGGGAGCAGATCGAGCAGGTGGCCCCCGGCATGCTCGCGGCCGGCGCGGAGATCTGGGACGGCAGGGGCCGGCGGATCGGCCGGATGCAGGGCGGCGTCGACGCGTTGCAGTCGATCCTCGCCCGCGGCCGCGACCAGGCGATGTGGGAGGACGTGCTGGCCAAGGGCGGCTACTCCCTCTACCTGGTCAACCCCGTCGGCTGGTTCCTGACCGACGTCGTCGAGGTCAACCTGGCCGACGTGCTGACCTCGGCCCCGGAGGTGCACGACTTCAAGCCCGACACCGGCCTGGAGAACTACGGGCACGGCTACATCGCCACGGCCAGGTCCAAGTCCCGCGACGGCTCGCAGGCGTGGGTCTTCCCCAAGTTCAGCCCCGGCGGCGACCGCGCGAGCGGCCCGGTCGACCTCAAGGCCGCCGAGGGACACCACCGCGGCACGACCCGGGCGGAGAACGCGGTCAGCGAACAGACCGTCTACGACTGGAGCGGTCACTACCGGGTGCGGTTCCGGCACCGGCTGACGGTGCGGGTCCAGCGGCTGAGGATGCCGGGCCGCCCGCTCAACAACCTGCTCCTGAAGAGCTTCGGGAAGTGGACCCGGCACGGCCGGACGTCCGAGGTCGTCGCGCGGGGCACGCTGAACCTCCAGGTGCCGCGCGCCCTCGCCGAGGCGGGGCGGCAGCACGGGCCGGAGCAGGTGCGCGACATCGTGCCGCTGCCGAAGCTGCCGGGCAACGCCTACGTCACCGGCGCGATGATCGACGACCTGCTCCCGGCGGGCCGGAAGATGCTCGGCGAGATGTTCGGCCCGCGCTGGTACGAGAAGGCGCTCGGCGCCAGGGCGAACGACCCGAAGACGCGCTCCAGCCTGTCGCTGCCGGTGCTGCTGTCGCGGTCGCACCTGACCAACCACGTGCGCGAGGCGACCGGCGGGGACAGGTACAAGCTGGCCGATGACCTGTTCATCCCCGGCGACTCCAGCGAGCGCGCCAGGGTGTGGATGCAGGGCGACCTGTTCGACGCGCAGGTCGTCGGCCGGATGTCCGACGGCGGCACCGGCACCGGGCGCTACATCAAGCATCAGAGCGGCACCACCGTCAACAACAGCTCGGATCTGGGCCGGGTCATCGGCGAGTACGCCGTCAACGGCAACGACACGATCCATCCGCAGAACCTGCCGGCCGACGCGCCGCCGCATCGCCCCGACCACGACTGGGAGTTCAACCACTCCGGCAACCGCACCACGTCGGCGAACCAGAACAGCTCCGGCACCGAGAACTACCGCCGCGAACAGCACGCCAAGGAACTCGGCTCGACCCTGCTGATCCGCATGCGCGGCCGGTTCTGGCTGGAGGCGCAGAAGACCCGCCATCACCTGTTGCGCAAGTCCCACGACGTGGGCGACCCGGTGCGCAGCGACCCGGTCACCGGCGACGTGTACGTGGAGATGTTCGAGGCCCAGTACGAGGAACTGCTCGCCCAGATGGCCGCGAACACCCGCCAGGCCCAGGTGGCGCTGCAGGAGCGGGTCGACCCCACCGCGTGGTGGGGCATGGACGACGCACCGCGCTTCGACCTCCACACGCTGCTCGTGGACGCGGGACGCAACGGCCTGGACGCGACGCGCGCCCACCACGGCGTGGTGCGCCACATCCGCGAACGGGCCGGTGGGAACGGCCGGCTGGCGCTGCGCTTCGGCCGGCAGGCCGAGGTCCTGCGGTACCGCGCCATGCTGAACTGGGCGATCCGGACCATCGAGGAGGACCTGCGAACCGCCCGTGCGGTGGACCCCACGGTCGCGATCCCGCCGTCGCTGGCCCGCTACCGCGGATACCGCGCCGCGGACGGGATCCCCGGCGGCCTGCCGCATCCGGTCGCGGACGAGATCACCGCGATGATCCACGAGGTCAACCGGATCCACGACCTGAGCCCGGACAACCCGCTCGGCGCCCCCGCCGCGCTGCCGCCGGAGGCGTCACTGCTGTCGATGGACCCGGTCCATCTGGCCCGTGACGTGGCGAACGAGCTGAACGCCCACGTGCGGCTCGACATCGAGGACCCGGGCGGCGCGACGGTCCGCCGCTGGGTCGACCCCGCCGGGCGGATCTACGCCTTCGACCCCGCGACCTTCAACGACGTCACGCTCACCGCCCACCGGGCGACGCGCGCCGGACTCTGGTCCGACGAGATCCGCCGTGAGGCGCTGGCCCACGGACTCGGCCCGCTCGACCTCGGAAGGTTCTACCGCACCTCCTGGGCCGACCAGCGGACCTTCGAGCAGGCGGTCGCGGCCGAGATCGCCGAGCGCCGGGCACGGCTGGAGGCGGCGCACCGCGAACTGCCCCGCATGTTCGACCGGGCGCTCGCCGCCGCCGAGGAGTGGCACGCCGAGGTTCGGCGGCTCGAACTGGAACGGGCCGAGCTGGCGCGGGACATCACCCGCGCCGAGGACGCGGTCCGGCGCCGGAACGACCAGCTCAGCGAGCTGGACGGTGAGCGGTTCGCCCTGTCGCTGGAGGAGTCGCCGGACCGGGACGCGCTGCGCCGGGTCGCCGAGCGGACCCGGACCCTCGAGACGAGCCGGGACCGCCGGCGACGGCGGCTCGACGAGCACGGCCGCCGC
>NZ_JBHLZP010000197.1:0-14212 GCF_042429965.1 Actinoallomurus acaciae | reverse complement strand
CGCCCTCCCAGACACTCCCCGCCCTCCCAGGGGGCGCCGACCCCACTTCCATTGTCAAGCCACCCCACACACCAAATAAAGACCACACGCACGACTGTGGAAAACCACGACCCAACCACTTCGAAACAGACCCTAGGCCTCTCTGTCGCCTTCACCACCCCGGCCGAACTCCAGCCGGGTCACGAGCGTCAAGCGGACCTGCTTCGAAAGCCCCGCGAACGAAGCCGGTCCGGTGCGGAGCGACGCCATGCCTTCAGGAGATATGAGCGTCGTATCTCTCGCGGTTGGTGAGCACCTCGTCCATGTGCGCCTCGGCCCACGCCTTGATGCCGCGTACGACCTGATGGAGCGAGAGACCGAGGTCGGTCAGCTCGTACGTGACCGTGACCGGGACCGTCGGCGTCACGGTACGGATGACCAACCCGTCGCGTTCCAGGGAGCGCAGCGTCTGGGTGAGCATCTTCGGGCTGATGCCGGCCAGCCTGCGGGCCAGCTCGGAGTAGCGCATCGGCCGCGGCTCGCCGGTGCAGTCGGCTCCGAGAGGGTCCGGACCGCCGCTGCCGAGCGCGGCCAGGATCAGTGCGACCCACTTGTCGGAGATCCGGTCGAGCAGCCGACGGCTCGGACATCTTGCCATGAACGCGTCGTAGTCCCCCTTTGCTTGTGCCCGCTGCTGGGCCGCCGTCCTCGTCGGCATCAACCGCTCCTTCGCACCTGGGGGTGACTTACGCACTTCGAGGTGCGCACTTCCCGTTGGAGAGTTACGTGCCCATAGTGATGCGAGCGAACGGTCGTACACAAGCCGCGAGGAGCGAAGCCATGAGCGTCCCCGCCTTGCGCGTGGCCGCCGTCCGCGCCCGGACCGGAGTCGCCACGTGACTCAGGCCTGAGATTCCCCCGACACATCCTCTTGGCGACCAATGGAGCGAGCATGATCTGGACAGCCGGCTTCCGCACCGCAGTGATCAGTCCCTACGAACAGATCCAGCTCACCGAACCGCGCGGCTTCGCCGACCAGACCGTGCGTCAGGTGCTCCACATGGCCGGCGGCGGAGAACGCCTCCGCGTACGCCTGACGAACCGTTATGGCCGCGCTCCCCTGACCATCGCCGCGGCGGCGGCCGCCACCGAGCACGGCCAAGCCGCCCTCACCTTCGACGGCGCCGGGAATTTCACCGTCCCGCCGGGCGAGGAAATCGCCAGTGACCCACTGGATCTACCCGTCGCCCCCGGTGCCGATCTGTTCCTCAGCCTCTATCTTCCCGAGGAGACGGGCCTGGCCACCTATTCACCCAAGCCGATGGAGATCGCTCGCATAGCGGGTGGTGACCACGTCATGTCTCCCCTACCCGGTGATGCCGAGCAGGGAGAAGGCAGGTTCTACGTCTCAGGCGTCGACGTGCTCGCCCCGGACGCCACGGCGATCGCCGTGGCGTTCGGCGACTCATGGTTCGAGGGGGTCGGCTCCACGACCAGCGCGAACAACCGGTCTGTGGACTTCCTCAACCGGCGCCTACGGCGGGGATGGGTCGTCAACCAGGGCATCGCCGGAAACCGCCTGCTGCGGGACGAGGTCGGCGAGCACGCGCTGGCGCGCTTCGACCGCGACGTTCTCTCGGTTCCCGGCGTGACCCATGTCCTGGTGCACTTCGGCATAAACGACCTCGGCCTCCCCGGCATGTCCGGCGAGCCTCCGGCCACCTCCGAAGCCCTCATCGAGGGCTTCGAAGATTTGGCTCACCGCGCGCACCAAGCCGATCTGAAGATCCTGGCCGCCACCATCGGCCCCTTCGCGGGCGCCGCCTACCCCGGAGTCAGCACCCCCGAGGGGCTCGCCGCGCGACGCGAGGTCAACGGCTGGATCCGTACCACCGACACCTTCGACGCCGTCTTCGATGTGGCCCGGGCCGTCGAGGATCCTGCGGCTCCCGACCACATCCACCCCGCCCTCGACGGCGGCGACGGCATGCACCTCAACGACGAGGGCGCCCAGGTCATGGCCGACACCGTAGACCTGAAGACCCTCGACCTTTAACACCTCATCGTCCGCCGGGGGCTGCCCGAGTGCGGCCTGAACCGCACACGAAGTCCGTGTCGGCCATCGCCTTACAGACAAGACTGTATGTTAGAGACTACGATGGCCCCTGGAACACCGCCCCAGCGGGAGCTGATGATCACCCGAGGATGACGCGATGAGCGAAGGCGAAGAACTACAGTTTCCAAATCGGCCGGCCTTCGACGGCGCGGCGAGCACCGTCTCCAACGGCCTCCAACCGCTCGCCGGCACTTCGGATCAGCTGGCAAGTCTGGGAATTTCCGAGGCCCTCGTCGGCATGTGGCCCACCGGAATAGAGCTTGCGGCCGCCATCGGAATGGCGCTCGGAGTCGCGACCGTGGAGCACGAGAACCACGCAAAAAGCGTTCAGTCCGCCATCGAAAAGCTTTCCGAGACCGGGGAGCGATACCACGCGACCGAAGCCAAGAATTACGCCGCGATATCACGCCTGAAGCCCACTATCCCCAACCCGTGAGACGAACGATTCCAAGGAGGTTCGCTCGTGCCAATCGCGGAAGTAGCGCAGTCGCTGTTCGCGGCGATCAACGCGGACGCGATCATCGGGTGTGGTAGCGCCATCAAGGAGATATCAAGCCTGTACGGCACCCTGGGCTCCACCATCGACACCGCCCACCAGCAGTTGTTCACGGGTGACACGACGTGGAGCGGGACCGCGGCGAGCAAGGCCAAGAACACCATGACCGATCTGACGCTGTCCAGCAGCAATATTCAGAGTGCACTCAGCACCATCGGCGACACTCTCGTCGCGTACGGCACGGCGCTGAAACCCTTCCAGGGAAAGGTGTATCCCACTCCTGTACCGGGGTCACGCGATCCCGAGGCGGCCGCGGACCTGGCGATCACCGGCACCGCCTCTGCCGCCGCGGCCCTCGAAATCGGCGCGGCCGTACTCAAGATGATGCCGACCTCGAAACAGGGGACGAAGTCAGCGAACAAGGCCGACACCTCGACCAAGTCCGCCACCCCGACCGACAGCACGACTACGGGCGATGGCACAACCTTGGCCGGCCTACCGAACCCCGCGCACGTCGTCGGCAGCCTCACGAGCAATCCGGCCCTCACCGGCGCGGTACTACCCGGACCGAGCAACGGCACTCCGCCCCTCGGCCCTTTCATGTCCGCGGCCGGCGTGATCGGTTCGGCCGAGGAGGCAGCCGTCATCCAGGCAAGCGAAGCGGCAGCCATGAGAGAGGGCATGCCCTTGATCCCGATGACCGGGACACCATCCCGAAAACACTCCGAACGCAGCCGCACGACCACTCTCACCGAAGACCCCGAGTTCTGGACCGCGCTGATGGACTAGGTCGTTGAACGGCCCCGCGACCACGCTCGGTCCGCTGGACGCTCTCTGGATCACAGAGCACGTCCATCTGGACGGCAATGTCCTGCCAAAGCAAAGCCCGTCCAAGCCACCCAGGCTCAAGCCTGCCCCGATCGCCGCGGAGTCCACGCGGCCACCCACAACGAGGAGCCGCTGGTCGCGCCCGGTTCCGGAAGATCGGCGTCTGGGGTGCACGCGAGCTGAAGCACAGCACACACCTGGGATGGGCAAAAGCAGTAAGCGTCGCAAGGCGGAATAGTTGCGAGACGCCGGCCAAGATATAGAGCTAATTACCGCTGCTGATTTCCTAGAGCGCCTGGCATCGAGTGGCTGAACAGCACTCTGTTCTGGGCGTCCGTCCCTCCTGAATCTCCAGTTCACACCGGCCACATCCGCCACAAAATCGGCCATCGCGCAATTCGGCGCCAGTCCACGCAGAAATCCCCCTTATCGTGGACGATTTGGATTTCCGATGAGAGAGTAAGCCGAACATCGTCCCGGGATGACAGATGGTGGCATGTGCCTGCGAAGACCTCTGAGTCAGCTTCGTTCGCCCAACAGATCAAGACTGCCGTCGCACGTTTTGGCGCGGCCGTCGGCCCCAGGCTGCGTAATGGATCCGGGCAGGAGGAGGAGCAGCTAAGAGAGCCATTCAGTCGGCTGTTGCGCGACGTTGGAGACGCACTGGGTGTCCATGTCCTCCCCGTCGGGGAGGTCCCCCTAAGAGACCTCGGAGTTCGACCTGATTACGTTGTCGATGTAGCAGGCGTGCGAGTGGGTTACGTCGAGCTCAAAGGTCCACGCAGGCGAATCCCTCCGGACTGGAGCCCGTCCAGCCATGAACGTAAGCAATGGGAGCAGCTGCGTCTGCTGCCGAACGTTCTCTACTCAAATGGGAACGATTGGGCGCTCTTCCGGAATGGCGAACTAGTTGGATCGGTCGCACGACTGGTCGGCGACATCAGGCGCGCGGACGCCAAGCTGGCTCCTGCGGACGGTGTGTTCGAGCAAGTGATCTCCGAATTCCTGCTTTGGACTCCTCCCGTACCGCGCAACGTGCATCAACTGGTGCGCGCCATCGCAAATCTGTGCAGACTGTTGCGCGAAGAGGTGTGCGACACCTTGCGCCGGGAGAGGACCGGAGATCTGCCGGAGGACATCTTCACCGGCCTGGCTCAGGACTGGCGGACGTTGCTATTCCCTGGACTGTCCGACCAGGAGTTCGCAGACGGGTATGCGCAGACAGTGACGTTCGCCCTCCTGCTGGCCAGGGTCGACGGCATCACCTTCGAGCATCAACCACTAGCCGAGATCGCTAAGCAGTTGGGGAAGAAGCACTCCCTGATGGGCAAAGCGCTCAGCGTTCTGACGGAGAAGACTTTCGAAGGTCGCAGCGTGGTCATTTCCACTCTGCTGCGCGTGATCGGGGCCGTCGACTGGGACATCGTCAGCCAGGGCAGGCCTGACACCGCGCTCCATCTTTATGAGCCCTTTCTTCAACAATATGACCCGGAGCTCCGTCGGCAGAGTGGCTGGTATTACACCCCGAACGAGGCCGTCTCGTTCATGGTCTCCTTCGTCGAGGAAATCCTACGGAAACGGCTGGGCAAGTCTTGGGGCCTTGCGACGGCAGGTGTCGAGATCATTGATCCGGCAGTAGGAACAGGTACCTATCTGCTCAACATCCTCGAATCCGTCGCACGGACCATCGAGGACGAGGAGGGGCCTGCGGCAGTCCCAGCTCAACTTCGAGCGCTCTTCTCGCGAATGACGGGCTTCGAGAAACAAACCGGACCGATCGCGGTGGCCGAACTCCGCCTCCATCAGGCACTGAAGGCGTACAGCACCGAAATACCCGAGAGCGAGCTGGAGCTACTCGTCACTGACACCCTGGACAGCCCTTACGAGGAACTCCCTTACATTCCACGGGCTCTGGAACCGATCGCTCGCTCCCGCCGGCGGGCCGGCGAGATCAAACGCCTACGGCAGGTCCTGGTCATAATGGGGAATCCTCCATATGGTGAGCGAGCGGGCGGCCGAGGCGGTTGGGTGGAGAAGGGCGGCCCAGGGCAGACACCAGTACTGGACGCCTTCCGGGCTCCAGGCAACGGGCGGTACGAGTACGTACTCTCCAACCTCTACGTGTACTTCTGGCGCTGGGCGACCTGGAAAGTCTTCGACGCACATCCAGACGCACCCAGCGGTATCGTCGCATTCATCAGCCCCTCATCATTCACTACCGGCCGCGGCCACGCGGGCATGCGCGAGTACCTACGTCGCACCGCCGATGAGTGTTGGGTCATCGACCTTTCTCCAGAACGCCATCAGCCCGATGTAATCACGAGAGTGTTCCCCGGCGTACAGCACCGCCTCTGCATCACGATCGTCGTCAGAAGCGGAGCAGGCGACCGTGACCAGCCCGCCCCTGTCCGCTACATGGCAGTCGAAGGCAGACGGTCTGAAAAGTTCGCCAAACTGAAAGAGCTACACCTTGAGAACTCTGCCTGGATGGACTGCCCGACCGACTGGCAGGCACCCTTCCTTCCTTCAACCAGCCCAGAATGGCAGTCCTACCCCTATCTCGGCGACCTCGTTCCTTGGTCACACAGCGGGCTAAAGCCCAACCGAAACTGGGTGCACTCTCCGGACAGCAACACGCTCCGACGACGATGGATGAGACTTCTTCGGGCAGATCCGGACGAGAAGCCCGTGCTCATGAAGGAGACCCGGGATCGCGACCTTTCACGAGTCCCTGCCCCGCTTCCTGGAACGGCGCGACATGCCAAGGCCTTAAAGGCAGAGACATCTCCACTTCCATGTATCGAGCGCGTGGCTCTGCGAAGCTTCGATCGCCAGTATCTCATCTACGATGCCCGCGTCATCGACTTCGTAAGGCCGCCGCTGTGGTATGTCCGTGGTTCTCATCAAATTTATGCAACCGAACAGCACGCCCATGCCATCGATGCGGGTCCGGGGATTGTCTTCTCCGCTCTCGTTCCGAGTGTCCATCACTACAATGGCCGAGGCGGTCGAGTGCTTCCGCTCTACAGGGATGCTGCTGGACGCGTTCCCAACCTGGCTCCGGGATTGCTGGACCTATTGTCCTGCAAACTCCACCAGGAAGTGAGCGCCAAGGACATCTTCGCCTATATCGCGGCAGTAACCGCCCACCCTGCCTACACCGAACGTTTCGCCGAGCAGCTCAGAACACCGGGCGTCCGAGTACCTCTGACGGCCGACCCGCAACTGTGGGGCGAAGCGATGTCGATAGGCCACCGAGTGATCAGATTCCACACCTACGGAGAGCGGCCCCATAATGCAGGCGAAGGGTATCCACACCAGGTGCCGCGACTCCCCGCCAGCCTCCGCCCCAAAGTGGTACGGGCTATTCCCGACACCCCACAAGCGATGCCCGGAAACATCGCCTACGACAAGGATACCGAAACTCTCCTGGTCGGAGACGGCCAGATCCGACCAGTGCCACCCCGAGTCTGGGAGTATGAGATATCCGGGATGAAAGTCGTCAGGAAATGGTTCGACTACCGGAAAAAGCACCCTGGCGGTAAACACACCTCGCCTCTTGACGACATAACGCCCGAACGATGGCCCGCCCAGTTCACCACCGAACTGCTCGAACTTCTCAACATGCTCGGCCTCTGCGTCGGCCTTGAGACCGAACAGGCTCGTTTGCTGGACCAGATCAGCACAGGTCCGCTCATCACAACCACCGACCTTGAGCATGCAGGGGTGCTCCCGGTCCCGCAGCGCCTCCGCAAACCACCACAGGTTCCGGTGGAAAGCGCCCTACCGCTGTTCGAAGCACCCTCCTAACGCCAGACGCAGCACCGCCGCCCGCCGCCGCCAACCCTCACGATGGCTGGGATCACGGCGCCGGGCAGCGTTGCCAAAGATTCAGGTAGGAACGTTGGCACCGCCTCTTCCGCAGTTCATGCCGTAGATCGTCCCTACGCTGCGAGCATGAGCTTCACCGCACTCCACCGCGTCCTCGGATCGGGCCGAAATCGTCGACCGGCGAACTCCTTGACTCCGTGGTGGCTGTCGGCGTGACGGAGGGCGGAGTCAGTCTCGGCTTGGGCCCGGACGGGAAGCGCAAGCGACTCAAGAGGAAGGGGAGGAGCAAGACCGAGGTCATCGACAAGCTGATCGAGGCCGTTGTCCAAGGGCCTCAAAGGTGGTAATTCGGACACGATCAAGACCAACCGCATCGTGGTCGAGATGCACGTGATGCCGCTGATCGGCAAGGCGAAGCTCAAGAATCTGCGCGCTGACGACGTCGACAAGTGGCTCGACGGGCTCATGGACAAGTTGTCGACGCGGAGCCTTCAAGGTGTTCACTCGATCCTCGAGTGGGCGATCCGGCAGGCTCAGGCCCGCAACAAGGTGCTGAAGAACGTCGCCGGACTGCTCACCACACCCCAGGGGCGCGGGACGGCCGAGTTCCCTACGCGGACCGGCAGTCCCTTGGACGTCGGCAACGCACAACGCTCGTCCCGGGCGATCACCAGGAAGGCGAAGATCGGGGAGGACTGAACTCCCCACGAACTACGTCACTCCTTCGTCACCATGCCGATCTCGTCGGGCACGCGGGCACCGCGGTGACCGAGAAGGCGTACCGCCACCAGCTCAACCCGTGATCGCCTAAGGTGCCAAAACCATGAACATCACCTGCGAGAAGCAAGCACGGTGGCTCCCGGTTTGGCTCCCGCCGACCCCTCAAAGATCGAAAAGGGCTCCGGATCCAAGATCCGAAGCCCTCTGACCTGCTCTCACATGGGTGGGCGATACTGGGTTCGAACCAGTGACCTCTTCGGTGTGAACGAAGCGCTCTCCCACTGAGCTAATCGCCCCGGACGGTTCCCCGTCGCCAGCAAAGATTAGCGCATTCCGGTACCTCTTCGCGCGCCGCCGCTGGTGTGGGGCGGGTCATCCTGTCGCCCATGGCAGGTTCAGGCCGTATCTCTCCAGGTAGGCGATCACGCCCGCCGCGACCACCGCTCCCCCGCCGATGGCGATCAACTGGTTTCTTCTCCGGGTCTCTGGGGCCAGGGCCTTGTCCTTCGCCTTGCCGGCCGTGTCCTTGGCCCACAGCAGGGCGACGCGGGCCCAGGCGAACTCCGTTGCCAGGATGGCGAAGCCGATGAAGATCGCGGCCCAGCCCGGGCCCGGGAGGACGAGCATCGCGATGCCGGCCAGCAGCACCGCCATACCCACGGTGAACACCGCGACACGCCACGCGTTGTTCAACAGAGCGTTGCGGCGTACGCGCTCGCGCCAGCGGGTCAGGTACTCGGACACGCATCGACCATAGCGCTTCCGCGCAGGTCAGAGCGGGTATCAGGTCGGAGAGGCCGGTCAGCTCAGGTGTTCGGGGGGCGGAATGTTCTTAGGACTTCTCGCAGTTACGGGTCAGAGACCGAAGGGGACACCCGTTGGAGGGAGCGACGTCCTCACCCAGAGCCCGCGATGCGGGTCCGATGCCTGAAGGAATGGCCCGAATGAACAGCAGCAGCACCGCCTCGGCCGAGGTCGGCCTTCGGCTCGTCGTTCCCGACCGCACGACGGTCCCGCTGCTCGCGACCCTGGAGTACGCCGCCGACGACCCCTACGCCATCCGTGTCGCGTTTCACGTCGGTGACGACGATCCAGTGGAGTGGATCTTCGCTCGCGAGCTGTTGACCGTCGGTGTTGTGCGGCGGGTCGGGGATGGGGACGTTCAGGTGTGGCCGGCGGACGACGTCCGCGACCGCTCGCTGAACCTATCTCTTTCGTCACCTTTTGGTACCGCCCACTTCGAGGCTCCGCTCACGCCCCTGACCGACTTTCTCAACCGGACGTACGAGATCGTGGCCGCGGGCCGGGAGTCGGACTTCATCGACATCGAGGCGGAACTCGACGACCTGCTCTGGCACTCCTGATGACGTAAGAGACCGTACGGCCCCGTGCCTAGCGCCTCCCAGCGCTGGCCCACACCCGACGGCGCGGGGCCGTACGCACGATCATGGGTCGAGGTCGGCCGCGCCTCGCTCGGCGAACGCCTCGATGGCCTTGCGGGTGACGGGGCCCGGCGCGGTCGGCAGGACCGTGCCGTCGACCGCCCTGATCGGCTGCACGTCACGGGTGGTGGAGGTCAGGAAGGCCTCGTCCGCCTCGGTGAACTCCGCCAGCGGCACGTCGGTCTCCTCGCCGCCGACCCACTCCAGCACGAGGGCGCGGGTGATCCCGGCGAGGCAGCCGGAGGACAGCGGCGGGGTGATCAGCCGGCCGCCGCGGACCAGGAAGACGTTGGAGCCGGTGCCCTCGCAGAGGTTTCCGGCGAGGTTGCCGAAGATCGCCTCGGCGCCGCCGTGCTCGTGGGCGTACGCGAGGGCCTTGGCGTTGTCGCCGTAGGAGGTCGTCTTCAGCCCGGACAGGGCGCCCCGCTCGTTGCGCGGCCACGGCACGACCGAGACGTCGCCGGTGGCCGGGAACGGCTGCTGCTCGGCCACGGCCACGATCGCGGTCGCGCCGGTCGTGCCGCGGTCGGAGCCGAGCGGGCCCTCACCGCTGGTGTAGGTGATCCGGATGCGGGCGAGGTCCCACCGGGGTGCGGCGTCGAGCACGTCGAGGGTGCCCTGGCGGATGGCGTCCAGGTCGGGCTCGGGCAGGCCGAGCCCGGCGGCCGAGGTGGCGAGCCGGTCCAGGTGGCGGGTGAGGGCGAACGACCGGCCGCGCACGGCCTTGATCGTCTCGAATACGCCGTCACCCACGAGGATGCCGTGGTCGAACACGGACACTCGCGCGTCCTCGGGGGCGTGCAGCGCCCCGTTGATCCATACCGGACCAGAACTCATCGTGAAGCTACCTCCAATAGCCGAGCCGCCTTCAGCTCGGTCTCCTGCCATTCGCGCCCGGGGTCGGAATGCCACGTGATGCCCGCTCCGGTGCCGAACCTGAGCAGATCGCCTTCTGCCCAGAAGGTCCGGATGCCGACCGCGAGCGCACCACGCCGGGAGTCCGCGTCCACCCAGCCGATGGCTCCACAGTACGGGCCGCGGGGCACCGGTTCGAGCTCATTGAGAAGGGTCAGGGCGCTGGACTTGGGCGCGCCGGTGACCGATCCGGGCGGGAAGGTCGCGGCGATCAGCTCCGGCCACCCCTTTCCGGACGGCAGGCGGCCTCGTACGGTCGAGACAAGGTGCACCAGACCGGGATAATCCTCCAGCGCACACAGGGCGGGAACCGAAACCGAACCCGGTTCGACCACCCGGCCGAGGTCGTTGCGGACCAGATCCACGATCATGACGTTCTCGGCGCGGTCCTTGGGCAGGAGGTCCTCCGGTGTACGGCCGGTGCCCTTGATCGGTCGCGATTCGACCACGTCGCCCGCGCGGGACAGGTAAAGCTCCGGCGAGGCGGAGGCGATCTGGAGCCCCGGCAACCGCATGACGGCGCCGTACGGGGACGGGATGCCGTGGGCGAGGGCACCGCCCAGGCCGAGGAGGTCGGCGCCCGGCAGCGGCGCGGACAGCACGCGGCACAGGTTCGCCTGGTAGACGGTGCCCTCCGCGATCGCCGCGCGGATCGTCTCCACCCCGGCCACGTAGGCGTCCCGGCCGAGCGAGCTGGTCCAGCAGTCACGCGGCGGCCCCTGCCAGGGCGCGTACGGGAGCGGCGCCGGCCGTACGGTGGCGAACCGCGCGCAGGTCACCTCACCCTCGTAGGTGACGACGACGGCCCAGAACCCCGAGGAGTCGAGAGCGGTCAGATCACTGGTCACATCTGTCAGATCGGTGGCCAGGAGCCCCCCGGCGTGGGCGAACATGAGACCAGTCTGCCTTGACGTGCTCCCCGGCTCGAAAGGGGGGAATTCCGGCCTGGACCGCCGATCGTTCCGGTGGCCGTCCCAGCGGGATCACCAGGTGTCGAGCGGGGTCCGGCGCTCGCGGCGCGGTGCCGAGCGCAGCGCCGTGCCGATCCAGCGGCGGGTCTCGGCCGGGTCGATCACGTCGTCGATCTCATAGACCGTCGCGGCGGACAGGGCCTTGCCCCGCTCGTACGCGCGGGAGACGAGTTCGTCGAACAGGGCGTCGGGGTCCTCGGCGGCGGCCAGCTCCCGGCGGTACCCCAGGCGCACGGCGCCCTCCAGGCCCATGCCGCCGAGCTCGCCGGTCGGCCAGGCCACGGTCGCGACCGGCACCTTGAGGCTGCCGCCGGCCATGGCCTGGGCGCCGAGCCCGTACGCCTTGCGCAGGATGACCATGACGAGAGGGACGCCGACGTTCGCGCCGGTGACGAACATGCGGGCGAAATGCCGTACGGTCGCGGTCTTCTCGGCGTCCGGGCCGACCATGAACCCCGGAGTGTCGCACAGCGACACCAGCGGCAGGCCGGACGCGTCGCACAGCTTCATGAACCGGGACGCCTTGTCCGCGCCGTCGGCGTCGATCGCGCCGCCGAGATGCGCGGGACTGTTGGCGATCACGCCGACCGGCACGCCCTCGACCCGGGCGAGGGCGGTGACGATCCCTGGCCCGTACGCCGCCCGCAGCTCCAGCACCGAGCCGGCGTCGGCGAGCGTCTCGATCACCGTACGGACGTCGTAGCCGCGCTTGCGGTCCAGCGGGACGAGGTCGCGCAGCGCCTCCTGCCCGGCGGCCTCCCAGGTCGCGGCCGGTCCCTGGAAGTAGGCGAGGTACCGCCGGGCGACGCGTACGGCCTCGGCCTCGTCGGCGACCGGGACGTCCACGACGCCGTTCGGCACCTGGACCGCCATCGGGCCGATCTCCTCCGGCGCGAACACGCCCAGGCCGCCGCCCTCGATCATCGCCGGGCCGCCCATGCCGATGTTGGCGTCCTCGGTGGCGATCACGACGTCGCAGCAGCCGAGCAGCGCGGCGTTGCCGGCGAAGCACCGCCCCGAGGCGATGCCGATCAGCGGTACCTGGCCGCTGAGCCGCGCGAACAGGTGGAACGCCATGGTGTCCAGGCCCGAGACGGAGGCGGTGTCGGTGTCGCCGGGCCGCCCGCCCCCGCCCTCGGCGAACAGGATGACGGGCAGCCGCCGGCGCTCGGCGAGCTCGAGCATCCGGTCCTTCTTGTAGTGGTTCATCGCGCCCTGCGTGCCCGCCAGGACCGTGTAGTCGTAGGCGAGCACGACCGCGGGCCGGCCGTTCACGTCCCCGACCCCGGCGACCAGGCCGTCCGCGGGGGTCTTCTCGATCAGCTCGTCCAGAGGGCGGCGTGCCCGCTGCGCGGCGACGGCCAGCGCGCCGTACTCGGTGAACGTCTCGCACAGGTCCGCGACGTTCTCCCGCGCCGTACGGTGTCCGGTGGCGCGCCGGCGCCGTACGGCCTCCGGGCGCCCGGCGTCCAGGCCGACCTAGCCCCGGCGGCGTACCTCCGCCAGGTGGGGCCGCTCCCCCGTCGCGGCCTCGGCCGGCGCGGCCTCCGGCTCGACGTCCCCCTCCTCGATGGCGACCAGCGTCTCGTCCTCGCCGACGAGCGCGCCGGGGACGGCCGCGACCTCGCGTACGACACCGGCGACCGGCGCGACCACGACGTACTCCATCTTCATCGACTCGAGTACGACCAGCGGTGTCCCGGCGGGAACGGATTGGCCGGGGGTCACGTCGATACTGACGACAATGCCTTGTAGGGGCGCCATGACGGGGGTCGTGTCCATGCGCTGCAACCTCTCTCCGTTGTCAGGGACACGTACTACCATCAACACGACACACCCCCCGTTGCCTCTCATGCCCGTGATCGACGAAGAAGGGACCGCATGATCGACGAGGTCCCCGGCTACCGCATCCTCGAACGGGCGGGGGAAGGCGGCTTCAGCGTCGTCTACCGTGCTCACCAGGAGCGACTCGACCGCATCGTCGCGTTGAAGGTGCTGTCCGTCGACGCCGTGGACGACGACACGATGCGCCGGTTCGAACGCGAGTGCCAGATCACCGGACGTCTCACCGGCCACCCGAACGTCGTCACCGTCCTCGACACCGGCATGACCAGCACCGGCAAGCCGTACATCTCGATGGACTACTTCGAGCACGGCTCGCTGCGCGACCGGCTGTCGCGCGAGGGCCCGCTGCCGCTGCAGGACGTCCTGCGCATCGGAGTGAAGATCGCCGGCGCGCTCGCCGCCACGCACGAGGCCGAGGTGCTGCACCGCGACGTCAAGCCGCAGAACATCCTCGTCTCCCGCTACGGCGAGCCGGCGCTGGCCGACTTCGGCGTCGCCCGGCTGGTGGACACCTCCGAGGCCACGCACACCAACGCGTTCACGCCGCACCACGCCGCACCGGAGGTGGTCAACGGGCAGCCCCCGGGCGTGACCTCCGACGTCTACGCGCTGGCCTCGTCGATGTACCAGCTGCTGGCGGGCCGGCCGGCGTTCCGCGCCGGCTCGGGCTCGGGCATCGGCCCGCTCATGATGCGCATCCTCAACGAGCCGCCGCCGCCGATCGAACGCGCCGACGTGCCGCCACAGGTCTTCGAGGTCATCGCCAAGGCCATGGCCAAGTCGCCCCGCGACCGCTTCCCGAGCGCGGTCGCGTTCGCCACGCGGCTGCAGCATCTGCAGATGGAGCTGCGGCTGCCGGTGACCGAGCTGGCCGGCAGCGGCGCGGCGTCCAGCCCGGGCGGGTCCTCGCCGGAGGTCGACCACTCCGGGTTCACCGGGCCCGGGTTCGACATGCTGGTGCGCTCGTACGAGCCGCACGTGCCGGCCGCCCACCCCAACGCCGCGCCGCATCCGCCGCCGGGATCCGACACCGGGCCGTCCGGGCCACCGACGAAGCCGCCGGCGGCGC